>JBIIGW010000025.1:0-10093 GCA_044236295.1 Candidatus Planktophila sp. | reverse complement strand
GGTCGAATAGATTTGATGTCGATTCGTGTGACTAATCCGGATTCGTGGATCTTTGGACCCGAGATTATTTATTCATGGATTAGTAGTGAGCGCTCTGTTTATCCAAAATCTGCAATATTTCCACCTGGTACTAGTTCTAAAGAAGAGCGCAAGCAAGCCAAGGCCGAGATGGTTAGTTCTCAAGATAAAGCAATATTTGCTGCGGTGAATTATCTACAATCAAATCCAAAGATTATGGCCCCCCAATCTTTATCTGCAGCTGATGCAGAAAGCATTGGAAAAGCACGAGCAAATAAACTGGAAACAAAAAATATTGAATTTAAAGTTAAGGAAACCGGCGGCCCTAGTGGTGGTCTAGTTTTTGCAATTGCATTGGTAGAACTTTTGACCGAGAAAGATATTTTGCAAGGCGATCACATCGCGGGAACTGGAACAATTAATTCTCGTGGAATAGTCGGTGGGATCGGTGGCATTAATGAAAAAATCGCATCTGCTCAAAAAGTAGGGGCCACATTATTTTTTGCTCCAGTGAGTAACGCCTCTGAGATCGCAAATGTCCCAGCCGGCATTAAGGTTATTACCGTTGCCACCTTGTCTCAGGCAATCTCGTACTTAGAGAACAGCAAAAAGTAGTAAAAATCCACCGACCATAGTTCTAAACCCCCAGAGGGTTAGAGATTTTTGGACTTGAAGGTGCGCACGGGTGCGATAGTTTTCTCCCATGACTAATACCCCACAGTTTCAACGCCCCAACTTCCAATTTAAGGGACGTAAGAGTCCACTTGCTTTGACCTTTGGAATCCTTGTCGTTCTTGGAATTCTCTTCACTGCATTAAGTGGATTTTATGCAGATTGGCTGTGGTTTAAGTCCGTTGACTTCACAAGTACGTGGTCAACGATCCTTGGTACTAAAGCTTTTCTCTTTATTCTAGGTGGATTACTAACTGCTCTTGTAGTGATGGTGAATATTTTCATTGCCTATAAGCGTCGACCACTCTATGTAACAATGATGGTTGAGTCAGATAATCTAGAAAGATACCGGTCACAAGTAGAGCCAATTCGTAAAGGTCTATTTATCGGATTAAGCGTTGCTCTGTTTTACTTTGCTGGCTCTGCATCATCACAATTGTGGAGTACGTGGTTACTATTTCAGAACTCAACAAGTTTTGGAGTAACTGATCCGCAGTTCAATATGGATATCTCATTTTTTGCATTCCGTTTACCTTTTTGGCAGTCATTAATCTCTTGGGCGATTACAACCACCGTTCTTGCAATAATTGCATCAGCTATCGTGCATTACCTCTACAGTGGTATTCGTCTTCAGGTTCAACAAGATCGCACAACTGTTGCCGCACGTGTGCAGCTTTCAGTATTGCTAGGCGTGGTCGTACTTCTTAAGGCAGTTGCATACTGGTTTGATAGATACGCACTTGCTCTTAAAGAGGGCAGGTTAATTACAGGTTTAACGTACACAGACGTCAATGCTGTTTTACCTGCGAAAGCAATTTTGACTGGTATCGCATTAGTTTGCGCGGTTCTATTCTTTGCAACAATTATCCGTAAATCGTGGTTACTACCTGCAGCCGGCACAGCACTGCTAGTTGTCTCATCAGTTTTATTCGCTGGTCTTTACCCAGGTGCAATTCAACAGTTCCAGGTCAAGCCAAGTGAGTCTTCTAAGGAAGCACCATTTATCCAAAGAAACATTGATGCAACTCGCGCTGCTTATGGGATTTCAGATGTAACTGTGACGGATTATCAGGCAACTGCTTCAACCAACTCTGGTCAACTTGCAAATGATGCTGCAACAATTGCGAATATACGTTTGATGGATCCAAATGTGCTTTCTTCAACTTTCCGTCAACTTCAGCAGATTCGCCCCTATTACAGTTTCCCTCAAACATTAGACATTGATCGTTACACAGTAAATGGAGTCAAGCGCGATGTAGTCGTTGCAGCTCGTGAACTAAACATTGCCGGTAATCCTTCACGTAACTGGATCAATGACCACCTTGTATACACACACGGGTTTGGTTTCGTCGCAGCTTTTGGTAATGAGCGCGACGCAGATGGAAAGCCATCATTTACAGTTGGTGACTTGCCACCTAAAGGTGATTTAGGTGAATTCCAGCCACGCATTTATTTCGGTGAGAATGTTCCTGATTATTCAATTATTGGTGGAGTTAAAACAGATACACCAGTGGAGTTTGATTACCCGGATGACTCTTCACCAAATGGTCAGAGAAACTACACCTACACAGGAAAAGGTGGAGTTCCAGTTGGGTCACTTGTAAACAAGGCAGTATTTGCACTCAAGTATCAAGAGCAGAGAATTTTGCTATCTAACTTGATCAACAAAGACTCAAAGATTCTTTTTGAAAGAAATCCTCGAGATCGCGTTGCAAAAGTTGCTCCATGGCTAACTCTTGATGGAGATCCGTATCCAGCACTTGTTGATGGAAAAGTTCTTTGGATTATTGATGGATACACAACAAGTGCGGGTTATCCATACTCACGCAGAACAGTACTTTCAGATGCTATTAATGACACTGTCACTACTAACACTGGTGCATCTGCATTACTTAGAAATCAAAGCATCAACTACATTCGAAACTCTGTAAAAGCTACTGTGGATGCCTATGATGGAACAGTCTCTCTTTACACATGGGATGAACAAGATCCTGTTTTGAAAACTTGGGCTAAGGCATTTCCAAACGCACTACTACCAAAGAGTGCAATCTCTAAGCAGTTAATGGAACATGTGCGCTATCCAGAAGATCTCTTTAGAGTTCAGAGAGAAATCTTGAGCTCCTACCATGTTAGAAGTGCAGAAGCTTTCTATGGTGGACAAGATTTCTGGCGTATCCCTCGTGATCCATCAACATTTGGAGCTAACGCTGGTGCACAACCACCGTATTACTTAACACTTCAAATGCCAGGAACTAAGGCTCCTGTCTTTTCTTTAACAACTCCATTTGTGCCTCGTGGAGGACGAGAGAACCTGTCTGCATTTGCAGTTGTGAACTCAGATGCTGGTCCAGATTATGGAAAGATGTCGGTATTACAGCTTCCAAGAAATACAAACATTGCTGGCCCTTCACAGGTAGCATCAAACTTTGAAGCAAAACCTGAAGTTGCAAACTCGTTATCACTTCTTCGCCGAGGTGGATCTGATGTTGTTCTAGGTAACTTGTTAACGCTGCCAGTAGGTGGCGGTTTACTCTACGTTCAACCAGTTTATGTACAGGCCACAGCAAATACATCTGCATATCCACTTTTGCAGAAGGTGCTGGTTTCATTCGGTGATCAAATTGGATTTGATGACACGTTAAAGGGTGCACTTGATCAAGTGTTCTCTGGAAACTCTGGAACTTCTGCAGGTGGTACAACAACTGGTGGAGGCACTGGAAGTTCAAGTAATTCTTCTCTTGCTAATGCATTAGCTAGTGCAAGGACTGCATACCAAG
Source organism: Candidatus Planktophila sp. (assembly GCA_044236295.1). Classification (GTDB taxonomy): domain Bacteria; phylum Actinomycetota; class Actinomycetes; order Nanopelagicales; family Nanopelagicaceae; genus Planktophila. The sequence goes on along the minus strand of JBIIGW010000025.1, from coordinate 6,626 downwards.
ATGGTTTAGCAGCACTTGCTAATGGAGACTTTGCTGCTTATGACAGAGCGCAAAAGCGATTGAAATCTGCAATCGATGCAGCGATCAACGCGCAATCCAAATAAAGAAGAGATTGAGTAATCACAATTTGATCTTTGTGCATGGATTTGGCCTTTAACTGAGTGTTCCAATAGGATTGCTCTACCGACGCGGGGTGGAGCAGCTCGGTAGCTCGCTGGGCTCATAACCCAGAGGTCGTAGGTTCAAATCCTGCCCCCGCTACTAGTTAAAGAAGTAAAAAAGGACCCGCATGGGTCCTTTTTTATGGGCAAAACTTATTTGACGCTTACTTGATGCGAAGTGAATTTGTTACAACAAGAACACTACTTGCAGCCATTGCAGCAGCGGCATACAAAGGTGTGAGTAAGCCTGCAGCGGCTATTGGAAGCCCAATTACGTTATAGATCAAAGCCCAGCCCATGTTAAGACGGATTATCTTTATGGTCTTGGTTGAAAGTTTTAAAGCTTCGATTACGTTGTTGAGGCCAGTCTGCATAAGGGTAATGTCGGCACTGTTAATTGCAGTATCAGTACCTGTACCCATGGCCATTGAAAGATCTGCCGCTGTAAGGGCAGCTGCATCATTGATTCCGTCGCCAATCATTAAAACTGTGTGTCCTTCGGACTTGAGCCTTTGTACGATCTCTAACTTAGTTTCAGGTGTTGCATGAGAGATAACGTAGGCCGAATCAATACCAACAGCCGATGCCACATTTGCAGCAACCTGCGTGCCATCACCTGTTACAAGCCAAGGTGTAATACTGCGCGCGCGAAGAGATGTAACTGTTTGAGCAGCATTGTCTTTGAGTTGATCTCCCACTGCAAAAACTGCTAGCGCAACGCCATCCCATGCTAAAACGGCAACCGTGAATCCATCTGCCTCACCTTGCTCAATTGCAGATTTGATTGACGGATGAAAAGCTGTTGCGCTGTGAGCTACAGCTGCGGGTGAACCGATTAAAACCACTGGAGAAAGATCTGCGATTCGAACTCGACCTGCAGCCCCGGCACCTGGTGTTACTGAAAAGTCACTTACTTCACGTTTACTTGCTCCATGTGATTGTGCGTACTTAGAAATTGAAGAAGCAACTGGATGAGAATCAAGTGATTCAATGGCCAAGGCCGAGGCGAGAATATTCTCTTCGGTAAGTTTTGAAGCAAATGATGCTCCTAGAGTTTTGCCTGCATCTAGTGAGATTGTTGACTGCTGAACATTCATTACACCTTCAGTAAGAGTTCCTGTTTTATCGAATAAAACGGTGTCAACTTTTCGCGCCACTTCTAACGTTCTAGGTTGGCGAATAACTATTCCGCGCAACGCGCCTCGCCCCGAAGCAACAAGGAGGGCAACAGGAGTTGCCAAGCCAAGAGCACATGGGCAAGCAATAACCAGAACGGTAATTGCAATTGAAATCGATTTTGTTAGCGATGAACCAGTGAAATACCACCCAGCAAATGTTCCAATTGCTAAAACAGTAACAATAGGTACAAAAACAGCACTAATGCGATCTGCAAGTCGTTGAATCGGCGCCTTAGTACCTTGGGCCGTAATGACCATTGAAGTAATGCGTGCTAATTCTGTATCACTGCCAATTCTTGTTGCCCTAACAATCAAGCGACCGTTGTGATTAAGTGATGCACCAATAACCTGTGATCCTGGGCCAACATTAATTGGCTTTGATTCCCCTGTTAACATCGAATTGTCAACAGAGCTTTCTCCGCTAATGACGACACCATCAGTTGCTATGCGATCTCCAGGACGGACTTCAAACTCATCGCCAATCTGTAATTGATCAATGGAGACAATAAGTGGAAATCCCCCACGAATAATGGTTACATCTTTACTGCCGAGTGCAAGAAGGGATGAAAGAGCATTACTGGCTTTAGCTTTAGCTCGAGTTTCTAGATAGCGACCCAGAATTACAAAGAAAATAACGCCTGCAGCAACTTCGGTATAAACATCACCGACGCCTGTTGAATTTGCATAAATTGACCAACCAAATGCAGCGAGTGAGCCCATGGAAATCAAATTATCCATAGTTGGGTGGAAAAGATTACGAAGCGCGGCTTTGTGAATTGGATATGCAACAAAGATAACTACAGGCGCACTGAGGGCGATAACTGCCCATGCCGTTGGCGAATAAAGAGGATGTGCAAGAGCAAAATAATCAAGTGCCTCATGAATCCACATATCAATCTGGTGATGCCAACTCATAACCATAGAAATTGCAACAGCGGGAATAGCAAATATTGATGCAAAAAATAGAGCTCGCGCGGACTTTTTACTGTGAAGTGTTATGGATTGTGCATCAGTAATAAGTTTTGCCGAATAGCCAGCTTTTTCTACAATCTTAATAAACCCTTTGGCATCCATCTCTGCAGGTGCCAATATGTGTGCTGTCTCTGTTGCGAAATTTACCGTTGCACTAACACCTTCGATTGAGTTAAGAGCTTTTTCAACCGTATTTACACAGGATGAACATGTCATTCCCTCTATTGAAAGAGTTGTCGGTTCAATTGGCGTGCTCATGGATTAACTCCATTTACTACATCATTGTGTAGCAATCCATTAGTAGAGATTGCGCTACTTCCAAATGGGCCATTGTGACCTGAGATATCAGTGAAAACACCACCAGCTTCTCGAACAATTATTTCTAACGCTGCCATGTCCCAAAGCGCCAAAGATGGTTCTATAGCAACATCTATCGAACCTTCTGCTACCAACATATGTGACCAAAAATCACCGATCGCACGTGTTCGCCAAGCTGAGTCCATCATCTTTTGGAATGGTTCTAACCTAGAACCCCACCCAACAAAATCAGAGTATGAAATTGATGCATCAGAAATTGATGAAACCTTTGAAACCTTTATTCTCTTTTCTTGTGATTCATTTGAATCTAAATCTTCATTTAGCTCTTGGTGTGAATGGAACCGCACATGTGCGCCAAACCCGCGTGCAGCTGACCATCTACGAGATAGCGCTGGGGCGCTTACAACTCCAACAATTACTTCCTCAACACCTGAAGAATCAATCTCAACCAGTGCAATCAACGTAGCCCAGATCGGCACTCCGCGCATAAAATTTTTAGTTCCATCAATTGGATCAATTACCCAATAACGAGAGCTTGAACCTTTATCACTTCCAAACTCCTCTCCCACTAAGCCATCTTCGCTTCGGTGCATTGAAATCGCTTCACGAATAGCTGTTTCTACAGCGCGATCTGCATCGGTTACTGGAGTTGAATCTGGTTTAGTAGAAACAACTAAATCCTGTGCCTGATACCTATCAAGTGAAATTGCATCAGCTAAATCGGCAAGTGCATGTGCAAATGCAAGATCATCTTTTAGGTCAGTGGGCACGTGCGAGTTGCTCATAATGCTTAAAGTCTATTCCTCTATAGAAGCAGGCGCGGCATCTTTAACGGCTAATAACGAGCGGAGACTTGCCAACCGTGCAGTTCTATGAGGATTCGCAATTCCCTCTGGGCTGGCCCACGCATCAAGTTTGCATGTTTCTTCTGCATGTGAGCAATTAGAAAGACAGTTTGCTGCAACTTCTGATAAATCACTGAATGCATCAACAATCTTTTGATTATCAATATGTGACAGACCAAATGCACGGATACCTGGTGTATCAATAATCCAACCGTGGTTATCTGTAGCTGTGGAACTCTTTAATGCAAGTGCAATTGCACTCGATGACGTGTGGCGCCCGCGCCCGGTTGCCTCATTCACATCTCCAGTGAGTCGATCAGCATCTGGAACAAGTGCGTTGATAAGCGTAGATTTTCCAACACCTGAGTGCCCAACGAGTACTGAGATTTTGCCATCTAAAACCTTATGTAAGTGAGCCAGATCTTTCTCTCGTGAACTTGACTTGATTGCAGTTGGAATTATCTCTACGTCAAGCTCTGAATATTCTGCTAGAAAATCTGGAACCTTATTTAAATCAGTCTTTGTAACTACAACCTTAGGAACGATTCCTTCAGTAAAGGCCGAAACAAGAAAGCGATCAATAAGCCCACGACGGGGCTCTGGATTTGCTGCAGCAACAACAATTATCAACTGGTCAATGTTTGAAACAATTGTTCGCTCTACTTGTGCAGAATCATCAACTGTTCGACTAAGAGAGTTTCGTCTATCCCTCACGCTTACTATTCGCGCTAACGAACCTTCATTGCCAGACACATCACCAACTAATGAGACTTGATCTCCAACAACGACAGATTTTGGCCCTAACTCTCGTGCTCGCATGGCAGTAACAATTACACCTTCGTCGGTTATACATGTTTGACGACCGCGGTCTACAGTTGTTACTAACGCGAAAATTGCATCTGAATGCGATGGCCTGTCTTTGCTTCGTGGACGGGTGCTTCTAGAAGGACGCACACGGGCATCTGATTCATCGTATTCGCGTGGCGTCATACTAAAAGAGATCTCCAAAGACCTGGAAAATCAGGCAAGGTTTTACGAGTTGTTTCAATGTTTTCTACTTCAATATCTTTAATTACTAATCCAAGTACTGCGCCAGCAGTTGCTAATCGATGATCATCATATGTGTGAAAAACTCCACCATGAAGTGGTGCAGGGTTTATACGTAAAGCAGATTCTTCTTCTACTACATCTCCCCCGAGTGCATTTATCTCTCTTGTTAATGCAGCTAAGCGATCGGTTTCGTGCAAGCGAAGATGACCAATTCCTCGTAAGTAAGAAGGTGAGTCGGCAAGGGCGGCGAGTGCAGCAATTGATGGTGTTAACTCTCCAACATCATGGAGATCAATATCAATTCCGTTTATCTGACCATTCCCGGTAACGGTTAACCCTTTTTCACTTACGGCAACAGTTGCACCCATTGAAGTAAGAATAGTTCGAAGCTGATCACCAGGTTGCGTTGTAACTGTGGGCCAATCTGCAATCGTGACGCTTCCTCCACACACCATTGCAATTGAAAGAAATGGCGCTGCATTTGAAAGATCCGGTTCGATTACGACATCGCACCCATGTAGCTGACTTGGTTTCACGCTCCACGTTTGTTGTTTTGAATCAACATCAACTGTTCCACCAAACTGACGCACCATCTCGACCGTCATTTCTATGTGTGGCATAGAGGGCAACGTCGAGCCTTTGTGTTGCACAATTAGTCCATCGGTAAATGATGGAGCAACTAATAAAAGCGCAGATAAGAACTGGCTAGATGCACTTGCATCAATAGTTAGATTGCCACCTTTAATCTGCCCATTGCCTTGCACGGTAAGTGGAAGGCTGAATCTATTCTCGTGATCGACGGAAATACCAAGTTCTTCTAAGGCTTTAATCACTGGCCCTAATGGGCGTTCATAGGATCGTGGATCACCATCAAATGAAACTTCCCCTTTTGCAAGTGCGGCAAGTGGAGGTAGGAACCGCATGACAGTGCCTGCGTTTCCAACATCTATTCTGCACTCTCCATATAAGGGCCCAGGTGTAACTTTCCACGAAAGTTCTTCTTCTCTATTTAAAGTAGTTAAAGATTCCTCAATACCAATTCCAAGAGACTTTATTCCCGCAACCATTAACTGGCTATCACGGGAAATGAGAGGTCGGCGCAAAATAGAAGGAGAGTTCGCTTGGGCAGCCAAAATGAGAGCGCGATTTGTAACAGATTTAGAACCAGGAATCACAACGTTTAACTGCACTGGTAAAGCCCCGCGATAAATGGAAGGCCAGTTAGCGTTGTTTGTCATCGGTACATTCTAACCCCTGTCTATGATGCCAAGGATTGAATAATGAAAACGCCTCATGCCTGCGCTACCCTTGAATAATGTGTGGCAGATACGCGCAAACGGCCGATATGCGCGAACTTATGGAGCAATTCGAAGTTTCTGGAACTGCTCCAGAGAAAAGCCTGCCTTTAAATTGGAATATCGCACCGACAAATCCAATTTATATTATTAGGGGAACGTCACCTGATCTTGCAACTGTTTCTTGGGGTTTAATCGCTCCATGGTTAAAAACTTCAGTTGATGCAAAAAACTCACAATCTCGTGCAATTAATGCGCGTAGTGAATCTATTTTTGAAAAACCAACATTCAAAGATGCTTTTCGAACTACTCGTTGCCTTATTCCAGCTTCTGGATATTACGAGTGGGCAACAGCGTTAGGTAAATATCCACCCAAACAACCTTTTTACATCTGTGCAAAAGATGACCAGCTACTTCCAATTGCTGGAATTTGGAGTAGTTGGGTTGGCCCCAGCGGAGAAATAATTGAAACCGCTTCCATAATTACTCAGGAAGCTCAAGGTCAACTCGGAGCAATTCATAGTCGAATGCCGGTTTTTATGCCCAAAGATCGCTGGCAACAGTGGTTGGATCCCAAAGAAAATAATGTTGATCGTCTGAAATCAATGATGGTTGTTGAACACCCTGATTTACTGGTGCAGGCCCGCCCAGTTTCACATGCTGTTAACTCAGTTGCCCGCAATGGAAAAGAGTTAACGGTAGAAACACCTCTTGGGGAGCCAGAAACTCTCTTTTAGCGATAGTGTTTTACGTGATGTCAATGGACTTAGTTAAAGAAAGCTCGGCGGACCGCGCTGTCCGCTTTGA
>JBIIGW010000124.1:0-2574 GCA_044236295.1 Candidatus Planktophila sp. | reverse complement strand
ATCATCTTTTGCAACTTCAACTGCTTTGTTCATTTTTGTCTGTGCATCTGCCAGCGCACTTGCTACATCTGCCATTGTCTTTGCTCCTCTAATTCTGAATCGCTTATGCGACCAGAGTACCTATTGTTTCACCGCGCACCGCACGGCCGATATTGCCATTTTTCATCAAATCAAAGATGACGATAGGTAGTTTGTTCTCTCGGCACAGAGCAAAGGCCGCGGCATCAGCAACGGCTAAAGATTTAGACAAAACTTCATCGTAAGAGATCGATTCAAATTTTGTTGCCTTTGGATCCTTCTTTGGATCTGCGCTGTAGACGCCATCGACACCACTTTTTGCTAGCAATAGAGCTTCAGCGCCAATTTCTAATGCTCGTTGAGCCGAAACTGTATCTGTAGTAAAGAACGGCATTCCTGCACCTGCGCCAAAAATTACAACGCGACCTTTTTCTAAATGTCTGATTGCTCGAAGTGGAATGTATGGCTCGGCGACTTGTCCCATTGTGATTGCAGTTTGAACGCGAGTTGCAACGCCCTCTTTTTCCAAGAAATCCTGTAATGCAAGGCAGTTCATTACTGTTCCGAGCATTCCCATGTAGTCAGCACGAGAGCGATCCATTCCGCGCTGAGAAAGTTCAGCTCCTCGGAAGTAGTTACCGCCACCGACAACAATTGCAACTTGCACACCAGTGCGCGCCACTTCTGCGATTTGTTTTGCAATGTCCTGAACAACATCGGGATCAACACCTATGCCTTTTTCTCCACCAAAAACTTCACCAGAAAGTTTAAGGAGCACTCTGCGATACGTTCCTCTTGTACCGGGCATGAGTGCTCCTTAACTTTTAATAACTGGCTGTGGTTGTAAGTCTAAGTGATTAGACCCAAACCTTATTGACCCACGCGGAAGCGATGGAAAGCCTTGACGGCAGTTCCGGCCTCATCGAGGATTTGCTTAACGGTCTTCTTTGCATCCTTTGCGAAGGCTTGTTCAATTAAGGAGACATCCTTAACAAAACCTGCCACACGACCTTCGATGATCTTGGAAAGAGCAGCCTCAGGCTTGCCCTCTTCACGTGCAGTTTCTTCTGCGATACGACGCTCGTTTTCGATCAAATCAGCTGGCACTTGCTCGCGGTTAACAAACTGCGGAGCAAATGCTGCGATGTGTTGTGCGATGTCTTTTCCAACTTCAGCTGCATCTTTTACTAGCTCGACCAAAACACCAACCTGTGGTGGAAGATCTGGGCTAGTGCGGTGTAAATAGATTCCAACTGGAGAATCTTTTATTACTGCAATGCGACGAACTTCAATCTTCTCTCCCAATGTTGCATTTGCTTCATCGACAACTGATTGAACAGTTTTACCGTTAGCCATTGTCGAAGCAAGGAAGGCTTCCGTTGAATCTGATTGCGCGTTCTGCAAGTGCGCAAGTAGTTCATCTGCCAATGCGATAAAGCGCTCACCCTTTGCCACGAAATCTGTTTCGCAATTTAGCTCGAGCATTACGCCAAGGTTTCCTTCTACTTTTGCAACGACTGCGCCATTTGAAGTTAAACGCCCCTCGCGCTTTGTAACGCCCTTAAGTCCCTTGACTCGAATGATGTCGAGTGCCTTGTTGTAATCACCTTCGGCTTCATCTAGAGCTTTCTTGCAATCGAGCATTCCTGCCGCAGTTGCTTCGCGAAGCTTCTTTACATCTTCAGCTGTATAGGCTGCCAATTTATGCCTCCGGTGTTGTTGCAGTTGTTGCATCGCCTGCTGGTGCAGAGGTGCCGTCCAAGATTTCTTTCTCCCAATCAGCTAAAGGCTCTCCAGCTGCAACGACTGCTGGTTGTTCACTCTTTGCCTCTTCTTTAACATTTGCAGAACGTGCCTTTAGGCCTGCTGCAATTGCATCAGTGATCACGCGAGTTAAAACATCGATTGATCGAATTGCATCATCGTTGCCAGGAATCTTGTAATCAACCTCATCTGGGTCACAGTTTGTATCCAAAATCGCAACGACTGGAATACCAAGCTTTTTCGCCTCTTGCACTGCAAGATGCTCTTTCTTTGTATCTACTACCCAAATTGCTGAAGGTAGCTTGGTCATGTTACGAATTCCATCTAGGTTCTTAAAGAGTTTTTCGCGTTCACGGCGAAGCACAAGAAGTTCTTTCTTTGTTAGAAGTAGATCATTCTTCTCTTCCATTGATTCAAGTTCTTTTAGACGCTGGATTCGCTTGTAAACAGTTGGGAAGTTGGTGAGCATTCCACCTAACCAGCGCTCAGTCACGGTTGGCATTCCAACGCGCGCTGCATGCTCAAGAATTGGCATGTGTGCTTGCTTCTTTGTACCTACGAATAAAACGTGGCCACCCTTTGCAACTGTGTCCTTAATAAATTCATATGCTGAATCAATAAGTGCAAGTGATTGCTGGATGTCGATGATGTAGATGCCGTTGCGTTCTGTAAAAATAAAACGCTTCATCTTTGGGTTCCATCGACGAGTTTGGTGTCCAAAGTGAACGCCACTGTCGAGGAGCTCTCGCATTGTTACAACTGCCATGGCAGGCATACTCCTTCATAGGTTCC
>JBIIGW010000119.1:0-2578 GCA_044236295.1 Candidatus Planktophila sp. | reverse complement strand
TAGAGCGAGGACCCACAATAAAACGACCGGTTAAATCTCGGGCAACCATTCGGTGAAATTCAAGGGCCACGGCAAGGCGGTGGGCAGTAGGCCTGGCTATTCCCGTAGCGGCAACTAACTCTGCAAGGGAGTGCGGGCCTGACTCTAATGTGCTTAAAATAGCTACGGCTTTATCTAATACGCCAACTCCGCTATTCTTCTTGTTCACAGAGTGATATTAGCATCCCATTATTTGATACAGCAAGTGGGATAGGAAAAGGAGTAAACCGGCCGTGGGTAAAACGTTAGCGGAGAAGATTTGGGCAGAACATGTTGTGCGCCAAGTAGAAGGTGAACCTGATCTGCTTTATATCGATCTTCATTTAATTCATGAGGTTACTAGCCCACAGGCATTTGATGGACTCCGCCTTACCAATCGCAAAGTACGTCGCGCCGATTTAACTATTGCAACAGAAGATCACAATGTTCCAACACTTAACATTGATAAACCTATTGCAGACCCTGTTTCAAAACTTCAGGTCGATACTTTGCGCGCAAACTGCAAAGAGTATGGGATTCGAATCCATTCATTAGGCGATAAGGATCAAGGTGTGGTCCACGTAGTTGGACCACAGCTCGGTATCACGCAGCCAGGCATGACTATTGTTTGTGGAGATTCACACACATCCACACATGGTGCTTTTGGTGCGCTGGCATTTGGTATTGGAACATCTGAAGTAGAGCATGTTTTAGCGACTCAGACTTTACCTTTACAACGTCCAAAGACAATGGCAATCAACATTGAAGGATCACTCAAGCCTGGAGTAACATCAAAAGATATTATTCTTGCAGTCATTGCAAAGATCGGTACTGGCGGCGGACAAGGCTATGTCATTGAATATCGCGGAAGTGCCATCCGTGCACTGTCAATGGAGTCACGAATGACTGTCTGCAATATGTCGATTGAGGCCGGAGCTCGCGCAGGACTTATTGCACCTGATCAAACAACCTTTGACTACATTAAAGGAAAGCCTCATGCACCTGAAGATTTTGATGCTGCAGTTGCATATTGGTCTACTTTGTTTACTGATAAGGATGCACAATTCGACGTAGAGGTAAGCCTTGATGCAAACGAATTAGAGCCATTTGTTACATGGGGAACAAATCCAGGACAGGGCTTGCCGCTAAGTGGAAAAGTTCCTAACCCTGCCGAGATAACAGATACTGAGGCACGCACAGCTGCCGAACGAGCACTTGTTTATATGGGGCTAGAGGCTGGAACGCCCCTGAAATCAATTGCAATTGACACAGTCTTTTTGGGTTCTTGCACAAATGGTCGCATTGAAGATCTTCGCGCTGCAGCCGAAATTTTAAAGGGCAAGAAGATAGCCTCAACTCTGCGCATGTTGGTTGTGCCAGGATCGGCCAGAGTACGCCTTGAAGCAGAGGCCGAAGGTTTAGATAAGACATTTTTAGAGGCCGGCGCCGAATGGCGTAATGCTGGTTGCTCTATGTGTCTTGGTATGAATCCAGATCAGCTTGCAGTTGGTGAGCGCTCTGCATCAACATCTAATAGAAACTTTGAGGGCCGTCAGGGCAAAGGCGGGCGAACTCACCTAGTGAGTCCATTAGTCGCTGCGGCAACTGCATTGCGTGGAACTCTTTCATCGCCAGCGGATCTGTGAGGGGTAAAAAACTATGGAAAAGTTTATTGAGCACACAGGCACGGGAGTACCACTACGCCGAAGCAATGTAGATACAGATCAGATAATCCCTGCAGTTTATTTAAAGCGCGTTACACGCAGCGGTTTTGAAGATGGCTTATTTGCAGCCTGGCGCAATGATCCAGAGTTTGTGCTCAATCAAGAAGCTTTCAAGAAAGGCACAATTCTAGTTGCCGGGGCTGACTTTGGAACGGGCTCATCTCGTGAACACGCTGTATGGGCGCTACAAAACTATGGATTTAAAGTCATCATCTCCAGCCGATTTGCAGATATCTTTCGCGGTAACTCACTTAAGGGCGGCTTGCTCACTGTAATTCTTGAAATAGATGATGTAGAAGCGTTATGGACTGCAATCGAATCAGATCCAAGTACGCCGATCACTGTTGATCTTGAGAGCCGAACCGTAAAGTACTCAGGCAAGTCTCTGCCTTTTGTAATCGATGATTACACGCGTTGGCGCTTGATGGAGGGCTTAGACGACATCGGTCTAACTATGAAACAGACTGATTCCATTGATGGGTTTGAAAAAAACCGCTCCTCTTTGAAACCAAAAACTCTTCCTGTAAAACCATAGAAAAGGCTAAAACAAGGCTATTTTCAATGTTTTTTGGATGGGTGAGAGGTGAGTTTGAATACCCTCAATCTTACATTTAGAGTTTTCTACGCATAAAAAACGCAGTTTTTGAGAAAATTAGTAAAAATAAATAACTGCGACACGCCCTAATCAAAGAACGTATCACCCCTTATGTGCGCGTAAGTTTTGACCACACGTTAAGCAATTGCTTAACTATTTACGCGTAATAAGGGGATTTCTATGAACAAGGCCCAATTCATTGCGGCGCTAGCTCCACATTTCAATGACAGCAAGAAAGAAG
>JBIIGW010000117.1:0-2585 GCA_044236295.1 Candidatus Planktophila sp. | reverse complement strand
TGTTGTTTTCACCCTCAACGTAGATTGCATCTGCAGGACATGCCCAAGCACATAGCTCGCAACCAATACATTTCTCTAAGCCATCTGGGTGTCTATTGAGTTGATGACGACCATGGAATCGCTCTTCCGTTGGAGCTTTTACTTCAGGATATTCAACAGTTAAAGGCTTTTTAAACATGGTTGAAAAGGTGACCCAAAAACCACGCATATGGCCAAAGAAACCTACTGTTGGCTTCTGATCAACTTCATAAAACTCAACATCATTGATGCCTAAATCTTTTGGCTTTAATGGTTCGAGGTTTTCAGTCACGGTTGCCCCCTGAGTTTTTTGAAACATTGATTGTTGATATTTCTATTGGCAAAGTTGGAAGTGATGGCACTGCAAAGTTAGGTGCATCTTTATTGTCACCTTCTGGAACCTCAGACTCTTTCTTCTTCTTTACGTTTTCAAAACTAACATTTATTACAAGAATGAAGAAAATAACGATGCTTGCGAATGCAACAATTATTGCAGTTGAAGCATTCTCGAGTGAAAGAACTCGAAGAGTTGCAACAACTAAAATCCACAAAATCGAAGCTGGGATCAGAACTTTCCATCCAAATTGCATGAACTGGTCATAGCGCAAACGTGGCAGCGTTCCGCGCAACCAAACGAATACAAAGAAGAAGGTAACAACTTTTAGTAGGAACCAAATCGCTGTAAACCAACCACCAAGCCAGTTTTCAGTAAACCCAAGTCCAGGAGGTGCGTGGTAACCACCTAGGAATAATGTGGTTGCAAGTGCTGAAACCGTAACAATGTTTACATACTCGGCCAAGAAAAACAGTGCGAACTTAAGAGATGAATATTCAGTATGGAATCCACCAACTAATTCACCTTCGGCTTCTGCTAGATCAAATGGAGCACGGTTGGTTTCACCGACCATAGAGATAGCAAAGATTACAAATGAAGGGAAGAGAACGACTGCATACCACCAAGTAGTTTGAGCTGCCACAATCTCAGATGTAGACATTGATCCTGCGTAAATAAATACCGCAACAAGTGATAGCCCCATAGCAATTTCATAAGAGATTACTTGAGCGCTAGAACGCAGACCACCAAGAAGTGGATAGGTCGAACCAGAAGACCATCCAGCTAAAACAATTCCATAAACTCCAACTGATGCAACAGCCAAAATGTATAAAACTCCAACTGGAATATCCGTCAATTGCATAGCTGTTTGACGGCCAAACATTGTTACTTCACCAGTAATTGGGATAACTGCAAAAGACATAAAACATGTTGTTGCACTAATAATTGGAGCAATTATGAAAACGATTTTATCTGCAGCAGTAGGAATAATGTCTTCCTTTAGCGCCAACTTCACGCCATCTGCCAAAGCTTGAATTAATCCGAATGGTCCAACACGGTTAGGTCCAGGACGCTGTTGCATACGAGCAACAATTCGGCGCTCTCCCCATACTGACATCAAAGTTAGAAGTACGCAGACAGCAAAAACAATGAGAGCTTTTACAAGGATTAACCAGCCTGGATCTGACCCAATAAGTTGCGCAGTTGTCATGCTCTCACCACCGTAACTACCTCTGCGTGTACAGCGTTTAGATCTGTTAAAAGTTGTGAACCGAGTGAATTTCGAGGCGCCCAAATTGCATCATCATGAATATTCTCAATAAGAGCTGGCAAAGTTACTGATCCTTGCGCTGTTGAAACCTTGAGTAAATCACCATTTGAAACTCCTAGAGCTTGCGCTCTTTTTGCAGATATCACTGCAACTGTTTGTCTAGCAGTGCCTGCAAGATTTTCTTCTCCCTCTTGCAAAGTTCCAAGGTCAAGGAGTCGACGCCATGAGGTAATTAAGGCTTCATTTGAGTTCAGCTGACGTTGCGCAGGAGCCGAAGCTGTTTTCATTTTAAGTGGTTCACCTTGCCAATTTTTTATTGAGGCAATTTCTTTTGCAGCGGCAGTAACGGTTCCCAAATTCAGAGATGTTCCCATTTCTTCTGCAATCATGGAAAGAATTCGAAGATCACTTCGATTAAGCGAACCGTCTACAGCTGTGTCAAAGGAGCGAGCACGGCCTTCCCAATTTAAAAACGATCCAGATTTCTCTGTAACTGCTGCAACTGGAAGTACAACATCTGCTCGTGATGTGACAGCACTTGGTGCAATCTCAAGTGAAACTACGAATGCTTTATCGAAGGCAGCTAACGCATCTTGATTGTTATCTAGATCCAATGGATCTACGCCACCAACAAGTAGTGCGCCAATTTCATCAGAGTTAACTGCTGAGATAATTTCTGAAGTTGAGCGACCAATCTGTGATGGCAGAGAATTAACTGACCAGGCATCAGCGATCTCTTGTCTAGCAACTGAATCTGTAATTGGGCGGCCACCTGGTAGCAAATTACCTATTGCACCAGCTTGAACAGCGCCACGCTCTCCTGCTCTGCGTGGAATCCATGCAAGTTTTGCACCTGAAGATTGCGCCAACGCAGCAACGGCCGTAAATACTCCAGCACTTTCACTTGCTCTTTCGCCAACTAAAATTACTGATTTATCTGTAAGTTTTTGCGCACTAATTGCT
>JBIIGW010000118.1:0-2585 GCA_044236295.1 Candidatus Planktophila sp. | reverse complement strand
GATGTTTTGCAGCGGCATGAAATGTCCCAACCATCGGACCTTCGGCGGCCCAACAAGCCAACAAAGAGATAGAAGGAATCGCTGGTTCATGAAGATGTAGTAGATCAAATTCACCTTCTGCGATCCAGCTTCTCACGCGCGCGTAAGCAACTGGACCGAAAAGAATTCGCGCAACGGCGCCGTTATAGGGAATAGAAATTGGCTTGCCAGCACTGACAACGTATGGCGGCAACGTTGCATCCTCTGATGCTGGCGCCAAAACCGAAACGTTATGTCCCTGAGCAATCAAATACTCTGCCAAGTCACGAATGTGATTACCCACGCCTCCTGGCGTATCCCAACTGTATGGACACACAATTCCAATTTTTAATAATTTGTTGAGCATTACGAGCGTTCCCTAAAGTCGCCATCAATCCAAACTCTTTGAAGCATGTGCCAATCATGAGGATGGCGCTTGATTCCATCTTCGAAATGTTTTGCTGTTGTTTCAACAATCTCCCGTACGCGATCTTTCTGATCACCATGTGAAGGTATTTCAACGTTTCTAAAGTCCACATGAATTCCATCAGATGTATAGGAAACGAATGCAGTAATCAAAGGAGCATCTGTTTGCAGGGCTAATACAGCCGGACCTGCTGGCATTCTCGTTGGCCCGCCAAATAGTTGAACCTGAATTCCAGACTTAGACAGATCTCTATCGGCTACCAATGCAACTAAATGGCCTTCGCGCAATCTAGTTGCTAACGTCCCAATCGTTTCGCTGTCCAAGGACAAGACTTCCATTCCCATATCCTGGCGATACTTAAGAAACTTTAAGAAAAGCTTTTCAGGTTTTAATCTTTCTGCCACTGTCACAAGATGAATACCTTTACCGCAAAAATAAGCTCCTGCATGATCCCAGTTTCCTGCATGCGGCAGTGAAACAATCACACCTGTTTTAGCTGCAATTGCATCTGTTAAAAGATGCTCATTTGTCACAGTCACAGTTTCTCGAACCCTCTGCATTGACCAGTCTGGGAATCTAAAAGTATCCACCCAGTAACGCATATATGAGCGCATTGCTTTTTTTAGAAGAGCATCAAGTTCTGTGCAATTCATTGATTCTTGAGTCCGGGCGAGGTTGCTACGAAATCTAGCAACGCTTTTTCCATTTCGCTTAACAAGATAGTCAGCTATTACATAGGCAATTGCGTATGCAGTCTTTTCTGGCAACCAGCGAACTAATCGCCATCCAGCGAAATAGACCAACGCCGAAAGATTTTCTCTCACAACTAAGAAGCTCGTTTCACAATAATCATTCGTTGAATAACAGTGAATGTTCCAAGTAATGCCAAAAGCCACATACCGATGGCAAGTGAGTATGGAACTCCTAATCCCTCAAAACCAATAGCAGTCAACGCAATGATTAAACGCTCAGTACGTTCTGCGATTCCGCCAGAACACTGGATTCCCAGTGACTCAGCTTTTGCGCGAACATAGGGCACAAGCATTCCGGTTAGAAGCGTAACAAGCACTACGGGCACCAACTGATCATCGGCTTCAATTAGAAAGATACTTATTCCAACCAATATTGCTGAATCGGTTATGCGATCAATCGTGGAATCTAAGAAACCGCCCCACGAACTTGAACCTGCTTTTGAAATTCTTGCCATAGTGCCATCGAATAGATCACTTAATGCCGCAAGAGAAATGACTATCGTTCCGGTAACAAACTCACCTTTGGGATAGAAATACAACGCGGCGGCAACCACTGCAATTGCACCAGTCCATGTGACTGCATTTGGAGTTATACCTAAACGCAAGGCAAAAGAGGCTACGGGTGTGATAACTCTCGTAACCGCGGGCTTGATCTTTGCGCTAATCATCAAGGGACATCGTAGGCTGACCCAGTGCAATCTACAGACACCAAACTAAGAATTCATGTGTATGGCCATGAATCTGCCGACCCCCTTAGCGTGGCGCAAGCATTTTCAGGCACCTCCTCCCAAGAGGTACACAGTCAGAGCGATCTAGCGATTTTTGTTATTAATCCAGCAACTGGTATCGATCAACAGACAATAGAAATATGGCAAGGCTTTGATGAGTATCAAGTTCCTCGCATGGTTGTCGTAACGCAGTTAGAAAAATCAGAAGCTGATTTTGATGATGCGGTCATGCTTGCTAACAGAGTATTTGATCAAGTGATAACTCCATACTTGGTGTTGCACGATGACCAAGGTCTACCTGTTGCGTTAATAAGCCTGGCTGATCTGAGAATTATTGATTATTCAACAAATCCTCCAACAGAAACAGATTGCGAAGAGGAACATCGCACTCTTGTTCAAGAGTTTCGAGAGGAATATCTAGAAAAATTCGAATCTGATGGTGAAAATTCATTTGCCGCCGGACTACAGTTTCCCGCAATTCCTTTATGGATAGAAAAAGGTATTGGTGTTGACAAAGTAAAAGACTTAATCAAACAACTTGCAATCTAACTACCAGGCAGCTGCTATTTCATCTCTGGTTAAACTCAACAGTTGAGGCATTACTTTGGTTTTCCCAATTATCGGCATGAAATTTGCATCGCCTCCCCATCGCGGTACAAC
>JBIIGW010000116.1:0-2745 GCA_044236295.1 Candidatus Planktophila sp. | reverse complement strand
TTTCATATCGTGAATGTTCTGCCACTCCAGATAAGGGTGCTGGGTGTGCGGCCTGTAGTAATAATGCACGCACTCCCCCAACTAATGTTGCGATGCTTCCGTGAACCTGCCACACGGCGCTATCTGGCCCAAATAATCCAAGGTCGTTACCTGTTTCTATTGTGGCAACCCAATCTGGCCGACCATCTTTTGAACCTGAAACATTTTCACGGAACTTGTCGGCAAGTGGTTTTGTTAAACGAGAATTAAGAATTAATCACTCCTGTTGATAGAAGTATCAGTAAGGTCGAACCAAGTGCGATGCGATAGATAATAAAAGGCATAAAGCTTTTAGTCATAACAAATCTAATAAGCCAGGCGATAACAAGATATCCAACGACAAATGCAATTGCGGTAGCTGTTAAGGTTTGTGAGAGTGAAAAAACGTTTGTGCTTACATCCTCGGTTAACCCCTGGCTTAGTTGATAAAAACCGCTGCCAAAGACTGCTGGAATCGCCAGTAAAAATGAGTAACGCAGAGCAGCCTCGCGTGAATATCCAAGTGCTCGACCCATTGCAATGGTTGCACCAGATCGCGAAACCCCAGGAATAAGTGCCATGGCCTGGGCCACTCCGTAATACAAACCATGCTTATTCGACAACGCCTCAAGTGTTCTTTGCGAGCTTCCGAACTTGTCCGCAATTCCCAGAATAACTCCAAAAACAATTAAGACAGTTGCGATAAGCCAAAGGGAGCGCAAATCATTTTCAATAAAGTGTCGGCCAAAATATCCCAATACAACTATTGGAGTTGAGCCAATAATAATTAGCCATCCCATTCGTGAAGCTTGTTTTTCTTCCGGCCGTAGTTGGTTAGATTTTTTCAGGGATCTAAACCAAGCACGAACAATTGCGGCGATGTCTTTACGGAAAAAGATAAGAACTGCAAGCTCTGTTCCGATCTGCGTGATCGCAGTAAAGCGAGCGCCAGGATCTTGAGCCTTATCCATGAACTCACCAGCGATACGAATGTGAGCGCTAGATGAAATAGGTAAAAACTCCGTCAGGCCTTGAATGATGCCTAAAAAAATTGCTTCAAACAAAACTTTCTCCTGACGAAGTCGTTACGGCTAATTGTAATGACTATTTGGATTGCTTGGGTGAATTCTGCGCGTTGCAGAGCAATTAAGAGATGCTCTTCAGCTGTTCAAGATGAGCGCCAATATGTCCACCGCAGGATTTAACCCAGGAAGTTAAATAAACCGGCCCTTTCTCAGGATGCACAGAAGTTCTATTCCAATCATCTGCAGATGCATTTTTCAAAATCTCAAAATTCATGTTGTGTGTAGCTTCAAAGGATGCGATTGAGAGTGCAACGCTTCTTTTGTCGTAGTGCAAACCATCAGGAAATTTCTCTTCATCAAAGAGCACGATATTTGGATTATCTTCCGATAATGTTTTAGCAAAACGTGCTCCAAACTGGATCTCCGAATCTGCCATGTGGTGAATAACAAAAGCAGGTGACCACTCACCATCTGATGGGGATTGAGTGAGTTTTTCTGTTGGAGTTGCCTTAGCTGCCTTTATAAAGGACTGTGCGTTTTGAGAGAATGTTTCAAGAAGTTCCTGTGGGTTCATAGTCCTATCCTACATTCCTCATTCAGGAAGATAAATAGAGGGAAAGTCATAGATAATTGGCTCACGGTAGTCGCTGCTTAGAAAAGGAATCCACCATGTCCCAATCACCTGTCGAGCAATTAGGAATTAAAGGAACAGATTTCGTGATGTTCAGCACGAATTGGTGTGGCTACTGCAAGCGCCTTAAGAGTCAATTAAATGAATCCGGTGTGGAATTTCGCGAAGTCAATGTTGAAGAAGAGATCGAATTTGCTCCATTTGTAGAATTAGTTAACGGTGGCAATCGCGTTGTTCCAACCCTACTTTTCTCAGATGGTTCATCTCTGACAAATCCTTCAGTAATTGCAGTCAAAGAAAAGATTGCATCACTTTCTTAACTTCCGATCGTTACGCCAACAGATGAGCATCGCTTGGTAATTGAGGCTGTTATGGATTCAATATTTTCCTGTGATCCCTGCGCTGTTTGAGATTGACCAAGAGCATCGATGAGTAATCCGATGTCCTCTGCAAGTCCTGAAGAAAGAAGAGATCTAGCTTGATCACCAACAAGTGAATCTATCTGTGAACTTAATCCTGAATCGACTAAGCCGGATTGATAGGCCTTTGTTATTCCACCAATTGTTGATGAAAGCGCCGTGCAAGCCGCAGCATCAGTGGCTTTTTTAGCAAGATCTCCAACTCCGCATCCTGTAAGAACTACTAGAAGTGATGAAGAGATGGCAACGGTCAGAATTTTCATGGCAAAACCATATTCAGGTTTCCTGAGATTTCACTTAATTTCCCCTGCATGAAGTTGGACTGTCTTCAAACACCTGCAGACTCTGACACACTTGAGTCGTGAAGATAAATCTAAATGTTCAACTTGTAAGCGTTTCATTGTTGATACCTCTCCTGCTAGTCGGGTGCAGTAGCAGCCAAACCGTTGTCGAAGGCAGCGAGCAAGTTCAACTACTAAACGCCCCGACTACATGTGAACTACCTGATGTAATAAACACATTTAGCGATTCAATTGCTGGCTCAAAGTATGTTCCGACAGATTGGCAACCATCCCCAGGCACCGACTTAGCAGCTGCCATTGATGCAGGTGGAATTGCTTGCACCTATGGGATTCAAGTCGCAGAGGTTGGC
>JBIIGW010000115.1:0-2748 GCA_044236295.1 Candidatus Planktophila sp. | reverse complement strand
TGCACGCTCGCTTTTGAAATGCCCGGCAAATCCGAACCATAGATTAATAAAGTGGAGCTAAGTGTGGCGGTATTTTCTTTTGCATAGGTTTCTAAACTTTGCCAGTCGATTGCACGAAATACAACACTCCAGCCCTGAGCAAATAATGTGGAGGCAATGAATCCTTCAATCTCAGCCCGTGCAATTGCAGTAACGACTATTGGCATCTCTTGTTCAGACATGAGAGGCGATAATCACTAAACGTCCAACTGTTGTTGCACTGAGGACTCTCAAAACTTGACTGTTTTCTACGGCGATACTTAAACCAACATCACCACTAAAGGAGTTACCTGTAGTTTCAAGTGAAAGAAGCGCCGCGCCCCCTAAAACTAAGACAGGTTCAAAAGATTCTTCACCGTTATTTGAATCCACAACCCAATAAACATCGACTCCTTCTCCCAGCATTAAACCCTGGGCAATATCAACTGAACGCACACTCAAGGGAACGGCGCTAGTTGACTGGCCTGCAATCGCCGAACCAAGATCAGTTGTAGAAATCACTTCACCTTCTTGCAAAGTACGTAACGCAATTAATCCAATGGGGTTAAAGCCTTTATCAATATAGAGATCTGTGCTTTTATTCAAATTCATGTGCACTGCCTCTAGATCGGAAGGCGAAATAACGTGTCCGGCAACGATTGCCCCACGAACAACCCAGTAGTCATCGCCTTTGTTTGCAATTGAAGAGATAAAAATTGCAGATGCAAAAGAGGCAATGATCAGAGTAATTGCTAACGGCAGACGTGCACTAAATGTATTTTTTGGTGGTCTCATGCGCACACCTAATTACTAATGGTGACATTACCTGATCACTTATCCACAGTAGTACTTTGGTCCAAGAGCGATTGGTACTTTGGGTTGAAGTAATACCTCGGCAGAGTAGTAATTATTGGCTTTATGGACACACAACGTGAGTACAACCCAAGTTATCTGGCTATGCCAGTTTTTACATCGATTGATATGGTGCCGATTTCTAGTGATCCCAATGAAGATTGGCTGCACCCAGTACTTGAAATGTTTCGACCTGTAAAGGTTTTAGAGCCAGTAAAAGAGCCTCGTTTGTATTTGATCGCATCTACTTTCGGAGAAGAGTTTGACTCTGAATTCTCTCCAGAGCCAACTTCGGCCAAAGAACTACCAGACATAAAAATCTTGGTGCATAACTTTATTCATGTTGTTGTCGAAGTTTGGGCAGGCCGGCGTTCGGCTTCCCAGATTCAATCTTCATGTCATTACTCTGTCTTTGCTCAACTTTTGCGTAAAAGCGGCACAATTAAAACTGTTGGAAAGGTGCGAAAGATTCATATTGCCCAACCTTTGGATGGAATCGTTGAAGCAACCATCACAGTTAGGTATGCAGACAGGTTGCGCGTAGTTGTAATTAGATTTGAAGGCTTAGATCATCGATGGTTGTGCACCGCATTAGAGTTGATCTAATTTTATTGAGCTTCTCCATGACAACGCTTAAATTTCTTTCCTGAACCACAAGGACATGGAGCGTTACGAGAAACTTCGCCAGTTGTACGCACTCCAGATTCATCGGCTGCTGTGTATTGCAGACCCGATACAGGAAGTGTTTTTGATTCAAGGCCAGGGGCAGTTACTGAATTACTTGCTGGCTCAACGCTCACTTCTATGTTGAAAAGTAATCCAGCAATCTCTTCCTTAATTGCATCCATCATCGCAGAGAATAGTTCGTAGCCTTCTCGTTGATATTCAACAAGTGGATCACGCTGGGCCATCGCACGAAGTCCAATACCTTCTTGCAGATAATCCATTTCATAGAGATGTTCGCGCCATTTGCGATCTAGAACTGAAAGAAGAACCTTGCGTTCTAGTTCGCGCATTACATTCTCGCCAAGTGATTCTTCTCGCTTGGCATAGGCATTCTGACAATCTTGAACAACCTGAGCGACAATAAATTCGGTATCAAGGCCAGCACGAGTACCAGCATCTGCTACTAGTTCATCAATTGTGAATGAGATTGGATAGATAGATTTGACTGCAGTAAATAGAGTCTCTAGATCCCAATCTTCGCCATATCCATTGGCTGTTGCTGCTTGAACATAGGCAGTGAGTGTGTCGCTAACAAAAAGTGCAACTTGATCCTTAATGTCCGCGCCCTCTAGGACCATTCGACGTTCGCCGTAGATAACTGTGCGCTGGCGGTTCATAACATCGTCATATTTCAAAACATTTTTGCGCATTTCAAAGTTCTGGGCCTCTACTTGAGTTTGAGCAGAGCGAATTGCATTAGAGACCATCTTTGATTCGATTGGCTCATCATCTGGTAAACCAGCTGCGGTCAGGAAGCGCTCAACTAATGCAGAGTTGAATCGACGCATCAAGTCATCTTGAAGAGAAAGATAAAAACGTGACTCACCAGGATCGCCTTGTCGACCAGAACGTCCACGTAACTGATTATCAATACGACGTGATTCGTGACGTTCTGTTCCAAGAACATAAAGGCCGCCTAAAGAGACAACTTCTTCGTGGCCTTTTTCTACTGCAGCTTTTTGTCGAGCAATCTCTGTTGGCCATTCTTTTTCATACTCGGCAGCATTATCAACGGGTGAAATTCCTCGACGTTGTAATTCAAAATCTGCCATGAACTCTGGGTTACCGCCGAGCATAATGTCTGTTCCACGACCTGCCATGTTTGTTGCAACAGTTACAGCACCTTTAACTCCGGCGCGGGCAATAATGGAC
>JBIIGW010000001.1:0-34726 GCA_044236295.1 Candidatus Planktophila sp. | reverse complement strand
ACATCACTGCGACTTTATCTGCGATGTGCTGAATGACAGATAAATCATGTGAGATAAAGATGTAGGTCAAATTCATCTCTTTGCGAAGATCGAGCATTAAGTTAAGAATTTGAGATTGAATTGAAACATCAAGGGCCGAAACAGGCTCATCTGCAACGATTAGTTTTGGTTTTGTAATAATTGCTCGAGCAATGCTGATTCGTTGACGCTGTCCACCGGAGAATTCGTGTGGGTATCGCCGCAGGGCATCTTCTGTTAACCCAACGTGGCTAATGATGTTTTTAGTCATTTCACTTCGCTGGCTATCACTACCTATTTTGTGAATATCAAGTGGCTCGCAAATCAAGTCTTCTACAGTCATTCGTGGATCAAGAGATGCAAATGGATCCTGAAAGATCATCTGCATTTGGCGACGAGCTGCTCGCAAATCTTTTGGATTTAGTTCACTAATTTTCTGGCCATCAAAGATGATCTCTCCAGCAGTTGGTTCTAAAAGGCGCAGTACTAAGCGGCCAAGTGTTGATTTACCAGAGCCAGATTCGCCCACAACACCTAACGTTTCTCCTGAATTTAGCGAAAATGAAACGCCATCAACAGCCTTGATCTTGTTTTTACTTCCCCTAATTGCAAACTCTTTTGCAATATTGGTTACTTGTAATAACGGTTGATTGCTCATGCGTTCCAACATTCCACTGCATGGATCTCTTTTGTAATCATTGGCTTGTTAGTTCGACATTGATCTGTCACTAGTGAGCAACGAGGAGCAAATGAACATCCAACTTTGCGATCTGCTGGTGCTGCAACAATTCCGGGAATTGTTGGAAGATGGCTTTGAGGCTTTGCACCACGAGGCGACGATGCAATTAGCGCCTTTGTATATGGGTGTCTTGGGCTAGAAAATACTTGCGCTACGGGCCCGCTTTCAACAATTCGACCGGCATACATAACAACCACGTTGGTGCATGTTTCTGCAACAACACCAAGATCGTGAGTGATCATAAGAATCGACATGCCTAGCTTGCTGCGCAAAGTATTGAGTAGATCTAAAATCTGTGCCTGAATAGTTACATCCAGCGCCGTTGTTGGTTCATCTGCAATCAACAATTTTGGTGAACACATTAAGGCCATTGCAATCATTACGCGCTGTCGCATTCCACCTGAAAGCTCATGTGGGTGTTGATTTAACCGAAGTTCGGGATCGCTGACACCGACAAGGTTGAGCATTTCGATTGCTTTTTGTTGGGCTTGCTTCTTGTCAATTTTTTCATGAAGCAAAATTGCTTCACTTAGTTGATATCCAATTGTTAGAACAGGATTAAGACTGCTCATAGGTTCTTGAAAAATAAATCCAACTTCGGCGCCGCGAACTGCTTGAAGATCAGATTCGCTAAGCCCTGCAATTTCACGACCGCTTAACTTAATGGAGCCTTTTTCTCTATGACTTGGTGGGGAAGGAAGCAGAGAAATCAAACTCATTGCAGTTACAGATTTGCCGCAACCGCTTTCGCCAACAAGTCCTAATACTTCACCGGAATCAATTGAGAAGGTGACACCTTCAACAACTGTGTTTCTTCCACTTTCAGTTGAAAATGAAATTTCCAGATCGGTAACAGATAAGACTTGTTCAGCCATTAGTTAAATGACGTCTTACTCGTGGACACAACGTGGAAAATAAAACGAAACAATCCAGTTGGGCATATCTACAATTTCTGAAATTCGAAGATCGCCTGCAACGCTACACAACATGTATGCATCCATTGCAGAGATTCCCTTTTCGGCCATCAAAAGATCAATCATTCGTGAAACGCTCTCGCGAGCAGATGTCATTAGATCAGGGCCAACGCCAGTAGTGACGTGGTAACCCTTTGAATCTAAATGACGAGAGACAGGCCCTGCTGTTTTAAATCGAGGAGAAGGAATATTTATTCCTTTAACCAGATCTACTTTGATAATAACTTTGATTGGGCTCTCGATTGCAGTTCCGCAGACTTCACCATCACCTTGTGCAGCATGTGTGTCACCTAGGGATAACAGCCCACCTGTAACTTCGACAGGCAGTAAAAGCTCTGTGCCCTGTGACATGTCGCGGATATCCATATTGCCACCGACTGTGCGGGGTGGAACAACAGAGTGCAGGCCGACTTCAGCTGGTGCTAAACCAACTGTGCCAACGAATGGCTTGAGTGGAACTTGCCCACCACCATTAAAAGTTGATGTCTGTGGATTTGCAGAATCATATTTCCAGATGTGTAGCGCAGGTTCTGTAAATTGATCTGCAAGTAAACCAAATCCTGGAATGTTTCCTGTCCAACCCCAACCGGAAGAATTAAATTCTTGGAAGGTAATTTTGATTGCATCGCCAGGCTCTGCACCCTCAATAAAAAGTGGGCCCGTAACAGGATTTACTCGTGCAAAATCTAAAGCAACTAAATCTGCAACAGTTGATTGTGCATTGAGCTGACCCGCAGAGGAATCTAGAGTTTCGATTTCTACTTCTGAGCCAGGAGAAATAACCATTTTGGGTGGGATCGTGTGATCCCACCCAAAATGATGATCTTTAGCATGAATGCTATGGAGCATATTTAAACAAGTCCCAAACTACTTAATGAAAACGTGATCGTAGTTTACTGGGATATGTACTGGATCGACGAATAGCTCATCTGCTCCACCAAGTCGATCAGACTTCATGGTGATGCGCTTTTCGTTGAAGATTGGAATCCATGGTGCTTCTTCATTTGCACGTGTGAAGATTGACTTCCACAACGCAACGCGTGCATCTGCATCCTTTGGATTTGTCATTGAGTCAGCCTTTGTTGCTTCTGCATCAAGTGACTTGTTGCAGTACTTAGACCAGTTCCAACCACCAGGGCCAGTTCCGCCGCAACCAAGGATTGGACCCCAGAAGTTACTTGCATCCGGGAAGTCAGCAATCCATGCCATTCCGCCAGACCAGATCATTGGAGCTGTGCCGTTTCCGCCAGCTTCAATAACGTTTGCCTGTGCCAGGCTCTTGATTGTTACCTTCACACCAATTTCTGCAAGGTCTTGTTGAATTGCTTGTGCAATACGTGGGTTTGGATCTGTGTTGCTTGTCCAAAGCTCAGAAGTAAAGCCGCTTGCAAGTCCTGCTTCTGCAAGAAGTGCCTTTGCCTTTGCTACGTCATAGCCAAAGCCCTTGTAGTCCTTGTCATAACCAGGCATTGATGGTGGTAGAGGTTGGTTTGCAGGCACTGCGCGACCGTTAATGATCTGAACAATACGATCCTTATTGATTGCGTGGTTAAGTGCTTGACGAACCTTTACGTTATCAAATGGCTTGGTCTTTACATTCAGAGTTACATAACCTGTTTGTAGTTGACCACCTTCGATGATTAGACCCTTGTTAGCTTCATCTGCTGATTCTGCAACATAGCTTGCAGCAGGAATGCTGTCTCCAAGAAGATCAATTTCGCCTGCCTTGAGGCGAGCAAGTGCAACAGTTGGATCTACGCCAACTTCGAACTTGATTTCATCAATCTTTGGTAGACCAGCCTTGTAGTAGTCAGGGTTCTTTGTGATTACCAATTCTTGTCCAAGTGTCCAATTAGTAAACTTGTATGCACCTGTTCCGACTGGATTCTTTCCAAAGTCTTCGCCGTACTTGTCAACTTCTTCTTTAGGAACAACGAATGAGAAGTTAATCGCCATTACGTGAAGGAATGTTGCATCTGGACGAGAAAGTGTGAACTTAACTGTTGAAGCATCAACAGCTTCGATACCAGAAATAGTCTCTGACTTTCCTGAAGCAGCATCGTCATAACCAGCGATCATGCCGAAGAAACCTGCTCCTGGGCTCTGTGTCTTTGGATTGACTGTGCGCTCAATTGAGTACTTCACATCGTCAGCAGTCATTTCGCGACCGTTGTGGAATTTCACTCCTGTGAGTAATTTAAAAGTAAATGTCTTACCGTCTGCAGAGATCTCTGGTGCCTCTGCTGCAAGGTTTGGAACCAAGTTAGAAGTTCCTGGCTCGTAATCCATCAAACCACTGAAAAGGCTCTTGATGATTGACCAGTTTTGCCAGTCATAACCAATTGCTGGATCAAGTGTGCTTATGTCGTTTTGGTATGCAACAGTCATTGTTCCGCCAGCAGAACCTGAATCGCTGCTACCGCAACCACTGAGTACTAGGGCAGCTGCTAGAGCAAGTGCCGTTATCTTAATTTTTTTCAAGTGTCTTCCTCTCGATATCGCGAATGCGAGTAGAGCGATAGTAGTGCTCACCTGAGAAATTGATAAGTGGGAACTTGGAATTACCTGCGTCTGACCTCAATCTCGGCTGGGGAAATCACCCCTAGGTGACCTTGGTCTCTGGGGCTTTAGATTGATGCCCTTAAGTCCTCGGCACAACTTCCGTGGCCGGGTTCAATCTAGCGGCCGTTGGCTGCTCTCTTTAGACGGTCTCGAATAGCGATTGCAATTCCTTCGCCTTGTGGTTGTTCTATAACGACATGGCTAAGGCCTAATTCATCAGCTTTGCGAAGTGATGCATAAAGAGATTGTGCAAACTCAACATCATTATTTGGTGATGCCAAACGGATTACTCCGTCTGGAGTTGAAGTTGTTGCTTTCGCAATAAAGCCTTGGCCAGCTAAAGGTTGTTGATCCAATAGAACGAGCGCAGACGGTGCGTAGTGAGCTTCTAGTGATCCGCTAACTCTGATCTTTTCACTCTCTGAATTAGAAGAGTCCGCAACAGGTGCAACCTTTAAACCAGTAGATGTTGTGATCATCTCTGCAGTTATCGCACCCGGGCGAAGAATCTTTGGCACTTCGCCTGTGCAATCGATGATCGTTGATTCAACACCAACGGTGCAAGGACCGCCATCTAAAATTTGATCATCTGCAGATAAGTAGTTGCTTAACTCATCACTGACAGCTTGGGCAGTTGTTGGTGAAACATGACCAAAGCGATTGGCACTAGGTGCTGCCACTCCTTTGCCGCCAATTGCATGGAAAGCACTAAGTAGAGCTAATGCAACAACATGATCTGGAACTCGAATACCTACAGAGTTTTGACCGCCAGTAATAAAATCTTGTGCAAGTGAAGATCTATTTAAGATAAGCGTCATTGGCCCTGGCCAGAAATCTCTTGCTAAATCAATGGCATACGTTGGAATATCTTCGGCCCAATCACCCATAGCCGCCATTGAATGCACGTGAACGATGAGTGGATGATCTGCAGGGCGCCCTTTTGCTGCATAAATCTGTGCAACAGCCAACTTATTTGTTGCATCTGCGCCAAGTCCATAAACAGTCTCTGTTGGAAAAGCAACAAGGTGACCATCTTTTAATTTTTGCGCTGCCAAAACCATCGCATCTGCGGTGCACCGTGAGACAAACTGTGACTGGCTCATGGGATTAAGTCTCCCACTAATCTCAGAAATAATTAACACCTTACACAGTCAATAGTAGATACTTGTACTATGAAAACAACAACATTTCGCAAAGTAGCAGCCATCGCAACTGCAATCACTTTATTGACCGGGATTAGTTTTTTTAATCCTGCAGCAGCTGCCGCACCGACTCGCTACATCACCACATCAGGTAATGGAACGGTCAGCGTGATTCCTGATGCAGTTAAAGTCACCGCAACCATTTCGGTTTTGGGTGCGACAAGTAAGGCAGCTTTAGCAACTGCCAACACAACATCTGTCGCTGTCCGCAAGGCGCTTACAGCAAACAAGATTGCCGTCCGTGATGTTGCAACACAGTCGATCTCTGTTTATCCAGAGTATTCATATCCAGATAATTCAACACCTGTTATTTCTGGCTACAGAGCCAGCCAATCATTTTCAATCACCGTCCGTGCAGCAGAGACTGCTGGCACTGTTGTTGATGCAATCGTTGATGCAGGTGGCGCCAATGTCATGATCAATGGTGCATCACCATTTGTTTTAGATAATGAAAAGGCAACAGATTTAGCACGAGCTGCAGCAGTTAAGAGTGCGAAAGCAAAGGCAACTTCTTATGCAAAACTGCTTGGTGTGAAACTTGGAAGAGTTGTTTTCCTCAATGAGCAGTCATCTCCAAATCCATTCCCTGTTTTTGGAGTCACTGCAAAGGCCGAAGATTCAGCAACACAAATTGACTTAGGCCAACAAGAAGTAACAGTTCTAGTCACTGTTCGCTGGGCTATATAAGCGGGTTTGGTCGCCTGCTTATTGGCAGGTAAGATTGGCGAGCCTCGTACGTCCCCATCGTCTAGGGGCCTAGGACATCGCCCTTTCACGGCGGTAACACGGGTTCGAATCCCGTTGGGGGCACGCAGTACCGCAGTAAAAGATTTACAGTTGTAAATGCAAAGTAATTTGCAGTAGTTCAGGCTTTAAGGTGACATAAGAGCCACTTATGTTTAATTAACAATTCTTAAGGCCCGGTAGCGCAGTTGGTTAGCGCGCCGCCCTGTCACGGCGGAGGTCGCGGGTTCAAGTCCCGTCCGGGTCGCAAAGGTTTTGGTGTTGTATGCAAATTTATTTGTGTATTGCGCGTACTCGTGGGCAACCATTAGCAAAATCTTTGTTGGCTTGGTAGCTCAGTTGGTACGAGCGAACGACTGAAAATCGTTAGGTCGCCGGTTCGATCCCGGCCCAAGCCACAGTGGTTATGAACTCTGACGTGCAAACGCTGAGAATAACGTATGAAAATTATTAATTTCTCAAATACAACTTCGCATCAGAATAAACAATTTTCGATTTTTCAATAATGTGACGCGACAACAACACTCTTAACAACAGAGTAAAGCTCATATCGCTTCCAAGATCATTAATTGAATACGAAGACATGCTAAATTTCATCTTAATTGCTTATTGAAGTAGCTGGCTGTGTCACCGCACCATCAGCCGAAATTTGACGACATAAGATCAGAATTTCACGATCGCCCTCGACGTAGCAGCGAGTCCCTAAAAACCATAAATAGCCAGCGCTAGGGCTCTCCGAACCCTCCACTCAAAGAACTCAACTTCGATCCAATTACTCATAAAAATATTCATCAAAGGTGGCAGTTTCGGCCTGAACTCCACCAATGGCGAAACAAATACAAGCTTGCGCTGAGGAGATAATGTGGAAATTATAACTCTTGTTCGTGGTTTTGAACTATTCGCAAGTAGATGAGCATGTGCTTGGAACACTTTGTTGTAGTGGAGGTCATCCCAATTCACATGTTAGATACGATAATTGTCATATCGGCTAGGAATTAATTAGCATAAAATCGTTAATCTGTAACTTGCCATACTGGCTTTCTGATCTAAAAGTAATTTTTTTCTCAAAAAACTGATCCAAGGCCTGGGCAAGGGATTGCGACTCTATTTTGTTGCTGATCAAGCCATAAGAATTTGAACAAATCTGCTCTTGTAAGCCACCCACGGGTGTAACAATTACAAATGTACCAAAGCTTTTTGCGATTTCGATTAAACCAGATTGAGTTGCTTCCAAGTAAGGCAAGAGTAAAACTTCAGATTCCGCTATTGTTCGTTCGAGCTCAACATCTGTTTGCCAACCTGGGATAACTGAAATATTTTCATTCTGATCTAAGTTCACAAAATCCTCAGCGGCTTCGCCCGCAATAATTAAATTTGATCCAGGAGTGCTCATTTGCCTAAAGGCACTTAATCCTAAATCAAATCCTTTGTATTTGGCTTTTCTACCAACTAAACACACTTGAAGTGGTTTCTTCAAATATCCAGATTGCTTCGGAATATACTTAGGAAAATCAACTACTATCGATCCAGAGGGTCTAATTTGATTCTTAACGAATTCGCTAAGAACAAGTACGACGTCAGATTGTTCAATAGCTCGCATTATCGCCTTTGAAGTTGGCCACCGCTCACCCAAATGGGGATGCCCGTCGTGAATGACACGAATTACGCGAAAGCCCTTTCCTCGTAAATGTCTTGCAATAACATAATCAAATGGGCTCATCATTGGAAACAGCACTTGAGTAATTCCTCGCTTTTCCAGATCAGATTGAACTCTCGCTGATAACAAACGAATCGATAGTGGTCGAGTTAAGTAGCCGAAAAAACCTGGTAGCTCACTGAAACTGATTAAGTTCCAGGATTTACCTAAGTCCTCAATATTATTGTTTTTCGCATGGTGAGTAATGCTTGCGTAATTCACTCCCCGGGCAAAACCGTCCAATATAATTTGATTCGCTAAAAGAGCACCCCCACCTTTTCGGCCCAAATAGACAAGTCCCACGTTAATCATAACTTTTCTATTCTCCTGATAAATATTCGCCGAATACCAAGATAAAAAAATATTAGAGCAGCAGAGCAAAAATCTGAAACAAAGAATCCTATTCCCTGTCTCCTCCTTGCCGCAAGTACGTTTTTCATCCACTCATAAAGTTTTGGATGACTACTCAACCCGCCACCCTCATAAATACAATATGTGACTTCCACTTGGAGTGGCAAAGAAAAACTATTTAGCACAACAGACATTTCCCAGTCCGCAACCATTGAACTTAAACTAAATTTACCAGAATCAGCTAAAAAAGTTTTATTGTAGAAAGTAGCCTGATGGCAGTACGAGTTCAAACACCATTTGAACTTCCACGAGCCAGAAGTAGGCATTTTCCACGACTTCAGCCCGGAATTCGTGACGTAAGTTGCCTTGGCCACACCCCAATTAAAGTCCTCTTGGATTACTTCACTCTTTAATTTTAGGCCATCAACATTTGGAGATATCTGATCACCAGAATTGAGAAAATTTATAACTTTCCCACGAGCGTGTTCAATCGATTTATTCATCGCATCGAATGGTCCGGAGTCCCTTACTGATACTAATCGAATGTTAATCGCCGGGGGGAATTGATTAAAATCTTCCAACAAAACAGTTTCATCAGTGATGATTACCCATTCAAACTCTGATGAAATACTTTGAATATTTTTCAAAGATTGACCCGTTTTTAATAATTTTGAAAAGTCACCTTTGTGAATTGTAATAATACTCAACGGAAGCTGGGAAAATTTATTCATTTAGTATCGAGCCAGTTAGAAAGTTTCAATAAATTCTTCATAAGATTTCAAAATCACGTCAGGATTCCATATTTTACGAGCCTTAAGCATTGTATTTACACGGCTAGAAGATAAATCAGAAGTCAAAATTTGATTAAACTCGCGGCCTGAACGCACCATGTCGTTGAAGTCACCAAGATATCCAAATTCACCTTTAAGTGTTGTTTCGATTCCACCAACTCGAAAACCGTAAACTTTAGTCCCACAAGATAAACTTTCAGTCATCACTTGTGGAAGATTATCGATTCGGGATGGTACTAAAGTTAGGTCTGCTGCAGAATATATAAGCGCAAGATCCTCATCGTCTTTTATATACCCCACGTGCCGGCGTTTTATTGGAAATTTTAGGTATTCAACGTCATGGCCAAAAGTTAGGATTTCTGCATTGGATTTATCGTCGATGTGATTGAGAAGTTCAAGCCCAAGGTCTATACCTTTCCGCTTATCATTGATTCGTGAGTCTGCCCCAAAAAGTATGGTTCTCGCTGTTGGGCTAATTTTGAGAGTTTTCTTTGCAATCTGACTATCTATCGGATTGAATCTTCTGAAAGGAATGGGATTCGGAATAACTTTAATTTTATCTTGTTTAATACCATAATCAATAAGTAAATTACCTAACCAGTCAGAGGGTGAAATATACCCATCATCGGATCTAAATAGTTTTCGTTTATTCTTTATCACAAACATATTTAGTAGCTTATGAAACTGACCAACTACTCCTGGCAACATCTCCTGCGGATAATGTCCAATGCCATTGATGAGCCAGGGATCATGAAGTGTCCAAATTATCGGCTTCTTAAGTTGTGCTAATTGTCGAATCGAGAGCATTTCACCATGGAACCAATGTACGTTCCACACATCCACATCAATATTTTGCAAAGACTGTCCAAAAAATGTTGGAAATATATTCATCGACATGTTTCCGCCATCTGTTAATCCAAATTTACCACCCAGTTTGGCTTGCAATTGGTTTATTTTTATCGATCCGGCTTTATCCCAGTAGACCGCAAAAGCCTTCGAATGATTGCAATATTCATCGAAGTAGATTTGAATCGCTTGAATCCTTGTTGATGTTAAAAGAAGTTCTTCCCATCGCCCTAGAGCTCTGGCAGCTCCTCCTGAATGATTTGAATACCCCAGTAATCCAACTTTTTTCATCTTTCAGCTTTCCGGTATATGGCGATTACCGTGTGACCTCTTCTTGTTAACGTTAAAGGAAAGTACCTCGTAATAAAAATTGCAAACTTCCAAGCAATAGTTGAACGCTTTGTCCAATAAATCATTTCGTTGGGAATCCGGAAAATTCTGCGTAAAAGACCAAATAGCATTTCGGCATTCGCCCAATTTTTATGAAATTCTGCAACTTTTTCATGAACAAGCTCCAATTGACTGCCAATCAAAATATTATTTGAAATGAACGATAAACAATCATCTGTCCAAAGTGACAAATGATGTGGAGGGTGGTTCAGTGCAGATTCATGCGCATACCTGAGAAAGCCGTCGAATGAAGGCACCGCAAACATAAGTACCCCTCCTGGTCGCAAATAAGACCACTGCCTTTCCAAACTTTCTCGAATATTTGAAATATGCTCCATAAATTGAAATGAGATCACCGCTTCAAATGTTCTAGAATCAATCTCTGATTCGATCGTTATCCCAAGCGAACGTAATTCTTTATCTGGAGCCAACTCAGTCCCAGCGTATTCAACTTCACTCCCTAGATATTTTCGAAATTCACCGGATCCTGCGCCAAATTCAAGAATACTTCCCTTGATCGGGAGGCGCTCCGCGGCAATTTGATATTCCGGCTTTGAGGCCATGTAGTACCAGTCATGCTTACGTAGCTCGCTATACAAACGGGAACTACCGATTAGTTGCGGACTATAAAAATATAAATCACATTTTTGGCAATTGTAAAGCCGGGTCGCATGTTCCGAGATAAATTCAGGAACTAAGTTCCTATAAACATTTGTAATAGCCTCAGCGCTCGAAGTTGACAAGTGAAAAGCTGGGATATCGGACAAACAAAGTGGACATCCTTTAAGTTCGTTTACGGAATACCATTTTTCACTTTTCATTTTTATCCAATCTTGAAAGTATAAACCTGAGAAAACGTTTCACCTGTTTAGGAAGTATCCGACGTATTACGGTACTAATAAGATGAAATGGATGACGATTATGATGAATTCTATCGAGAATCGGAGAATTCATTATGTGGAAAGCACGCTGGTTATGAAGCAAAGTCGCCTCATAATCTATTAAAGACGATGAGAGCATTGGGCTAAAGGAAACGGTTTTAGAAGGAAGAAGAGTGTACGAAGGACTATTTATACCAGCCGTGTGCGAAGCCCTATCGTCAAACCCAATATTTCCAGTTAAACGTTCGGCTGGGGAAACTGCAGAACAACCTAGAATGAGTCCCGATATGAACCAAGCAACGTCCCACGTTTGGCTTCCAGCCAAAACCTCCTCAACTCTAGCATTCCAATAATGTGCAAATTGAGGAACTGCGGCCCACCCTTGAAGCAAAGGATTGTTTTCAAGTAGGCCTGGCGACCACCATTCAAGATTACGATCATGAATCCACCAACGATTTCTCCAAGTAGCCCAACCCCAAATGTGAGAATAGATGCACAAATAAGGAAAACCTTGTCGGTCCAACAAATCTATAGGTGTCCAACCGTTTATTTGCCAAATGTCGGTCTTCGCAGCAAACGCATCAAGACCCCAATCGCAAAATTCTAAAAATGCATTTGTGATTACGATATCTTCTTCGATGATGATTGCAGTCTCTTCATGACTAAAAATCCAATCTATCGCGGCAATAGGCCCGCGCTTAACCCCTAAATTCTGTTCTTGAATCAAAATCTTCACGTTCTCATTCGTTTGTGAAAAATTTTCAACAATACGAATTGTTTCCATTACTTCCAAAATCACACTGTCCGATGCGGGTCCATCGATATGAATATAGATCTTGCGTCTATCTATTAATCCGGAATTCAAAATATTACTCAGAAAGTCAAACCGTTGATAGGCGATGATTAGAACGGGTGCTTTCATCATAAAACTCCCCAAAGTTCTGTATAAGCCCTCAATACGTCACTTTCATCTGGAAAGTTAAAAGGTACTTTACTAACGCTTACTTTGGATATTTTGTCTGACAGCTCCGCCCGTGGCCTTCTCAAAATATCACTCAATATGATTTGACCCTGTGACTCACTTAAGTCATTGAGATATGAATCAGCATCCTCTATAATTAATGTCTTGCCTTGACGAAGCGCCCTAAATGCTATTCCACTTGGTTCTGGATATCGTTCTGTATCTATGTAAAGAGCATCCAAGTGCGAAATATAGTGATTCAGTAGTCGACTGTCTTCAATTTCATTTAATACCAGCAGGTGTTCCGAACCTTTGAGTTGCTTGAGTACAAGCTTATTAATTTTTAAAGAGTGAGTTTCTGGAAAGTACTTACCGAATAATCCAAGCCTAAACTCTCGACTCTTGTTCCAAATTTCTACAAGTTTTTCACTCCCACGGTAACCTCTCAACGAACCGGCAATACCAATTATTGGTTTAGTGGAATTAAAAGTTGATAGGCAAAATTCGCAACTCGGTGCCAAAACCCAATCTTCAGCATCTGGTAGACCTTTCAACCAAGGGAACTTCTTCTCATATTTAAGAACTAGAAACTCATCAAAAATTGAAAGACCTAAAAAAGTTTGGAACTTATAGCACAATGCTAAACGGCCGAGTAAAAATAGATTTTTCGCCTTTAAATCCAAATCATGTAACTGATATCGAAAGGCTCGCCCCAGTGAGCCAGTTGAAGTCCAAGTCGCAGAATTTTCGCGAACAAGATTATCCACAGTTAACAAAAGATTTTCAAAGTCATGTACCCATTCGAAATATATGTGAGAAGGCTTGTGCAATTCGATAAGTTCTTTCAAGTGTAAGAGTTTTTCATGTTCTGATTTGCCAATCAGTGCAACAGAAACAAAACGCAGATTGCTTTTGATTGCCGCCTGAACAGCCATCCGATGAAAAGATGAAAAATGACCATGCCTTTCACTGGCTGCAACCCATTCAACAATCATTAATTGAATACCCATACCAAAGGATAACTTTTTCTTTTGATAAACTTGATTAAATCGGCACGAAATCTTCGACAGTTCCATCAATTTTTAGTTGAATAAAGTACGATCATGTACTGGAACGAACTGGAGAGGCCCTTGGAACAAATACTGAATTTGGGATGTGGTTCGTCCTACGTTGAAGGATGGATTAATGCTGATTTGTATAAGACAACTCCCCACACCAAGGTAATAAATTTTTTAAAAGGTATACCATTTAATTCATCTTCGATTGATGCCGTCTACTTCAGTCATGTACTTGAACATGTAAAGCCCATTGAAGCAATGAAAGTAGCAAAAGAAATATATCGAGTGCTGAAAACCGATGGCGTTTTTCGAGTGGTCGTGCCTGATCTTGAAGATATTTGTAGAACTTATTTACAAAATCTAGAAGAAAGCAGACTTGATCCGGCTCGTTCTTGGAAACGAGAATGGTTGACTGTTGAATTATTGGACCAATTAGTAAGGGATGAATCTGGTGGGATAATGGCAAAATGGTACAAGGGGCCCGCCACCAAATCATCGGAAATCAACGCTTATATTCGGAATCGTGTTGGAGAATCGATAGAACTTCATGAAACCGCTTATGATTTAAATCCACGGAATTGGCAATTTTCGTCAGAGAATATAAACGAAAAGAGACAAAGACTTCGTCGTTCTAAGCACTCGTTACCAAAGGGTGAAGCTCATTTGTGGATGTGGGATGAAATTTCGTTAAAAGAATTTTTATTTGATGCAGGTTTTAAAAATATAATTCGTCAGTCATTCAACACAACCAATTCCAAATATGACCTAGTGCATCTTGACAAAGACGAATTGGGGTTTCCAAGAAAAGGCAAGTGTTCTCTTTACCTGGAAGCAATAAAGTAATTTGAAAATGAAAAAGGCACTAATTTTGGGCTCGTCCGGAATGGTAGGAAAAGCCCTAATGTTAAATTGTCCCTCAAACTTCAATGTGATAAGTCCTAACCATTCCAAATTAGACTTACGAGACGATAAGACAACTAAAAAGTTTATTCTTGCTTCTAAGCCCGATATTGTTATGCTGGCCGCAGCAAAGGTCGGTGGGATTGGAGCGAACTCCAAGTTTCAAAAAGAATTCTTGGTCGATAACCTTAATATTCAAAATGCTGTGTTAACAGCAGCTTCTGAGGCCAAAGTCGCTCAATTGGTATTTTTTGGCTCATCGTGTGTTTATCCCAAATTTGCTCCACAGCCAATCAATGAGAGCTCTCTTTTGACGGGACCACTGGAGGCAACTAATGAGGGCTATGCTTTAGCCAAGATCGCTGGAGTTCGACTTTGCAAGGCAATTCATGATCAAGATGGATTGAATTTTTTTTCAGTCATGCCAACAAACCTTTATGGTCCAAATGACAATTTTGACAAATTTGCCGGCCATGTACCTGCAGCGCTTATGCGGAAATTTCACGAGGCAAAAATTAACAATGAACCAGAAGTAATTGTTTGGGGAACTGGCACGCCACGCCGCGAATTCATGCATGTGGATGATTTGGCGCGAGCATGCTGGCACATGCTTGATCAAAATGTTGGTGGTGAATTAATTAACATCGGTACTGGTGAAGATGTAACTATCTCGACATTTGCTGAGTTGATGGCAAAAGTTGTTGGATTTGAAGGCCGGATTACTTATGACAAATCTAAGCCTGATGGAACACCTCGAAAGTTACTTGATGTAAGCAAAGCGCATTCTTATGGTTGGAAACACCAAATAGAACTCGAAGGCGGTTTGCGTCAGACTTACGCGTGGTTTGTTGATGCTTTAGCTAAGGGGGAAGTTCGTGGCTACTAAGAAGAGAGCTTTAATCACAGGAATAACTGGCCAAGATGGTTCTTACCTTACGGAGTTTTTACTTGCTAAGAATTATGAAGTTCATGGATTAATTCGTCGTTCTTCGACTTTTAATACTGCACGAATTGATCATATCTACCAAGATCCACATGAGAAAAATCCGAAATTATTTTTGCATTATGGAGATTTAATAGACGGTGTTGGGCTCACAAACTTAGTGCGCGAAATCCAACCAACAGAAGTTTATAATTTAGGCGCACAATCACATGTTCAAGTTTCTTTTTCTATGCCTCAATACACTGGTCAAGTTGATGCCGTCGGAGCTGTTGGGCTACTTGAAGCAATTCGATCGGCAGCAGTTGAGACACGTTTCTACCAAGCAAGCACATCTGAATTGTTCGGGTCTACTCCACCACCTCAAAACGAGGAAAGTGTTTTCAAGCCTCGCAGTCCGTATGCCGCAGCAAAGTTGATGGCCTACTGGTGCACGGTTAATTACCGCGAAGGCTACGGAATGCACGCCTCTAACGGAATCTTGTTTAATCACGAGTCTCCTCGTCGTGGTGAGACTTTCGTGACTCGCAAGATCACGCGCGCAGTAGCAGAAATCGCCAATGGGTCAAAGAAGAAGTTGTACTTAGGTAATTTGGATGCCATCCGCGACTGGGGTTATGCGAAAGAGTATGTTGAATCCATGTGGTTAATGCTGCAGCAGGACAAACCTTCAGATTATGTAGTTGCCACAGGCGTTGGTGCTACTGTTAAAGATTTTGCTGCGGCTTCCTTCGCGCGAGTCGGTTTGAATTGGGAAGACCATGTTGAGGTTGATCAGAAATACATTCGCCCAACTGAGGTTGATTCCTTGATCGGTGACCCTTCAAAGGTCATTAACGAATTAAAATGGCAAGCAAAGACCCATTGGAAAGAACTAGCTGAACTCATGGTTGATGCTGATATGGCAGCGTTCAAGAAGTAATTAATCTAAAACAACTACTCCAGTTGCAGTCTTTAGATGAACCGCAACAATTCCGTTTTCACCTTCATTTGATGATGGGTCTGTCCATTCAATAGATGTTCCAGCAAGTCCAGCAAGGATTTCATCTTTAAACCATGACTCGGATAGTTCACCTTTATCTGCAATGGTGATCTTTTCTATCGATGCAACAGCTTTGCCATCTTGTGAAGGGTGATCAGTTGTTAGCCATTGAATAAAAAATGGTAGTTCGTGTGAATCTGCAATCTCATTAACACCGATCTGCTTCCACTTGAGGTCAGTTCCATCTGGGCGTGTGCGGTGGCCTTCTACTGCTTGTCGACCAAATTTTTCTTCTACCTTTGAAATATCTTCTGTACTAAATACCCAGGTTAACCAACCGCCACCAGCTTGTGCTTTTTTACTAACAGCCTTGCCCCATGGTGTTTGTTCTGTTGATGGATGATCTAGTGGACATACAACTTCTATGTATTGACCATTTTGAAGAGCGACAGTGAAGTTGCGTGTGCCAAAGCGAGGGTGAACACCTCCATCAACAAAGCTGCTGCCAAGGCGTGAACCTAAACGTTGAACAGTGTCGGCTAGTTGATCATGGGAGGTTACATATGAGACATGGTCTAAGCGCATGGGCAAATCTTGCCCTATGAAAGGGGGTGCTAATTACCATCAAGACAGTTTGTCTATGCGTGAAAAATGCCCGTTTAGAGGGTTTTTGGGGCTATCGGGCCAAGGTGCACATTAGCGCTTCAACCGTTAGTAAAGGTGCGGCGTTGTGACCTAAGTTAGTACGGGCTTGCATGATTGCGTTTATTTTTTTGATGGTGCTCTGTGGTTTTGTTTTTTCAGCCAGCGTGCGGATCTCTGTTTCTAACTCTTTATTGATTAACCCATCGTTTGCACCGGCTTGCACCATCATGACATCGCGGTAGAAAGTAGCGATGTCTAATAGCGCTGCATCAAGACCGTCACGGATCATTCTCGTTTGGCGGGTCTTTTGTTCTTTCTCTAAATCTTTAATTGCTTTACTGCCGCCAGTTGCCATGCCACGGCCTGTTGCACCTTTGCCATATGCAAGTGATAAATCATCGATCTCTTTTTCATTTCTTGCCTCTGCTGCAATTGTTGCCTGTTCTGTTGCAAGATCGACAAGAGTTTGTGCTGCGGCAAATGCCGATGAGATTCCTTGAAGAGTTAGCGGCAGTTTCATAATTGTGTTTCGGGTATTGCGCACTGATTCATTCTTTGCAAGATAACGGGCACGACCGATGTGGCCCTGTGAAACGCGCGCAGCAAAATCTGCCATGTTAGGTGAGATGCCGTCTCGAGTTTGTAGAACCTGTGCAACGGCAGCATTAGATGGTGTAACAAGTTGCAAATGGCGACAACGGCTGCGAATAGTTGGCAGAACATCATGCAATGTTGGTGCACAGAGCAGCCAGACTGTTCTGTTGCCTGGTTCTTCAATTGCTTTGAGCAGTGCATTTGCCGCAGACTCTGTGAGTCGGTCTGCATCTTCCATAACAACTACTCGCCAACCACCCATTGATGGCGCCCATGCAACGCGAGTTAGTAGTTCTCGTACTTCATCTATCTTGATAGATAAACCTTCTGTGCGAATGATCTCCACATCAGGGTGTGAACCATTTGCAGCTGATTTACATTCATTACATGTTCCACAGCTGTTGTTGGGGCAGATAAGTCCTTGTGCAAATGCGATTGCAGCATTGGACCTGCCAGAACCTGGTGGGCCTGTAAAGACCCATGCATGTGTCATTTGATTGTTTGTCTCTGGTGTTGCCTGCCCATCTTCTGTGCGCGTTGCAAGGACTGCGTTTTGAAGGATTTCGATTACGTGTTCTTGTCCTACAAGCTCTGCATAGACGCTCATTTTTTTGCAGCTCTTTTTGTTTTACTTGCAGCAGCTTTTGCGGACTGTGAACTCTTTTTAACAGCTTTGCTTGCACTTGCTCCGCTGTGCTTTACCGCTTTACCTGCTGCGCGAATTGGGCGAAGTAATAAATTGCCTTTATCTTCTCGTGCATTGCGCTTGAGGCCAGTAATTTCACTAACGCGGGCAACGATTTCTGCATGAGTGGCTTGAATAGATTGGTTACCTGAAACAATTAAATAGCGCTCTGGATCTAACGCTGCTATCTGTAAGAACTCTTGTCGTACTCTTTCGTGAAAATCAAGTGGCTGTGATTCAAGACGGTCTTTACTCATCAATCGTCCAAGACCAATCTCTGGTGCAAGGTCAATGATGATCGTTAGCGTTGGAAACAAAGATTCAGTTGCCCATCTAGAAATTCGTGCCACTTCGCCAGGTTCTAATACACGCCCTGCACCTTGATATGCAATTGATGAATCAAAGTAGCGATCGCTAATTACAACTTCACCTCTAGCTAACGCTGGTCTGATAACACTGTAAACATGATGTGCGCGATCTGCTGCATAGAGCAAAGCCTCTGCGCGCGGGCTAATCTCTCCTGTTGAATGTGAAAGCAAAATCTTTCTGATCTCAATACCAAGATCTGTTCCGCCTGGTTCGCGGGATAAGACAACGCTTTCACCTTCTTGTTCTAACCATTGCTTTAATAACTTCGACTGTGTTGATTTACCAATTCCTTCGCCACCTTCGAATGCGATAAAGATTCCCTTTGCAGGTGCGCCAGTCATACTGCCTAACTCGCCCTTTAGAGCGTTAGAGATATCAGACCAGAGTGAAACATTTGGTCGATCTTTCATTTGTTTGTAGGAGACGAAACCAATTAAGGAGGCAATTAGACCTGCGATAAGAATTGTTACTGCCGCTCCGTTATACGAGAGCTCGGTATTTTGGAAGGTAAATGTGTGTTGACCAACGGCAGCTGCAATCAAAGGAGAAATTGCTAAAACCGCTACTAAAACCACGCGGATTAGGCTTTGAACGAATGCAAATGTGCGTCCTCTAACATCATCTGTTACTTCTAGCCCTAACATCGTAAAACCTGTTACCCAGCAAATTCCGCTAAAGGCGCCAAGGATAATTACAACAAAGACTGCAATAACTAAGTTAGGGATCGCTGCCAAAACAACCAGTAGCGCGCCTGCGACAACCAGGGATGCGCCAAATAATCTACGGCGAGAAAACTGCGCGAAAACTTTTGGTCCAAATGCAATACCAGCTGCAAGGCCTGTAAAAACTGCGCCAAACAAAACACCGTATGCGGCATCTCCTCCGCCGAGATCGCCAACAAATGTTCGCGCTAGTCCAATGACCGCGCCTGCTGCAACGAAGGCACCAACCATTCCAACGATAAGGCCGCGGATGATTTTGCTGCTACTTACTGTTTTCCAACCTTCGTGCAGAGATTTTAACAATCCGGTTTCTGCGGCATGTTTTGCTGCGGCGCCCTTTGGAATCTCACGGAGATTGAAGATAACAATGGCTGCAAAAAAGAAAGAGAGCGCATTTGCATAGAGTGCAAGATTTACCGCTGTTACGTTGGTGGAAAAGGTTGCGTTAAAGGCTGATGTGAATAGAGATAGGAATGTAAAGAGAATCGCAGCAATAGGGGCAGTTCCGTAAGCCGCCAAAAGTGAGACTTGGTTTGCAGACTCTAACTTCTCGCGTGGTACCAGATTAGGAACTGATGCCTCTTTAGCTGGTGACCAAAAGAGCGTAAGACATTCCACCAAAATCATTGCGGTGTATAGCCAGAAATAGTTGTTTGCTATCGGAATGGAAATATAGAGAGCACCGCGCAAGATGTCGCAGTTGACCATTAACTTGCGGCGATCTAGCTTGTCGGCGATTACTCCTGCGATTGGGCCAAGAAAGGCTGCAGGTAGTAAGCGTGCAATGAAAACACCTGCGATTGCAAAGTTTGCTGTTGCGTAATCTCCACCAGATAGCTGTTGAGCCATTGCAGTTGTTGCTAATAAACCAAGCCAATCTCCCAATGAGGAGTAGAGCATTGAGTTCCATAGTTTTCTAAATGGGCGGATCGCAAGTACTCCACGTGTTACATCCGGTGCTGGCGCAGCCGGGATCGGGAGTGTTTTAGGCATAGAGCGGAGTCTATCGGGCGCACGAACTGGGCTTAAAGAGGGTAGAGGGGCCTATCTATGGGTATTTATAGGTGTAGCACAATCACTAATATGTGCTACCTTGAACTATGGGCACAGCCAAAAAAGTCAAAGCTCAGAACACTTCGGTTGGCGTGCGCGAACTTCGTCAAGCCGCATCGCAAATTTTAGACCAAGTCAAAGATGGAGTAGCTGTGGAAGTAACCGAACACGGTGTGCCCGTTGCACGAATTGTTCCAATTACGCGATCTTTATTTGAAGAGTACTTAGAAAATGGCAGAATTATTCCTGCCCGAAACCCAAATCGCGTTTTTACAATGCCAAAAGGAAAAATTTCTAAAGGCAAGCAACTCTCAGAAATCATTATCGAAGAGCGCCGGACAGCAAAGTTTTGAGATGGTACATAGATAGTTCAGCGATTATTAAGTTGATCAAACCTGAACTTGAAACAAAAACTCTACTTCAACAACTTCCACCCTCTATCACTACTTCTCAATTAAGCAGAGTAGAAGTAATCCGAGCAATTAATTTGAATTTTGCTGAGTTGCTTGAAGACGCATATGACATTCTCTTAGACATACCATTGGTCGCAGTTGACCACTCTGTTTTATTGGGAGCCGAGAACCTTCCTGCATTTATTAAATTGCGAGCTTTGGATTCAATCCACATGGCAACTGCCTTTTCAATGAAGAGTCAGATTGAAGGAGTAGTTACCTACGATAAAGAAATGGTAAAGGCCGCAAGTGCACTTGGCTTTAAAACTATGTCTCCAGGAATAAAGTAGTTATTCAGCCTTCTCTTTTGCTTTTCCACTTGCCGCCTTTTTGGCAGCCTTCTTTGCGCCGGCTTTTTTAACTGTGTTTTTAGTCAGCGTTGGCGCAGTTGCTCCGGCCTTTACAGGTTTTGATTTTGCCGCAGCTTTCTTGCGAGATTTTTTAGGTGATGGGCCATTCTCTGCCTCCCACGCACGACGACCAGCGAGTAGTTCTAATCCGCGTTCAATTGTCATTGCTTCAAGAGTGTCACCACGGCGAAGCGTTGCATTTGTTTCACCATCAGAGACATACATTCCAAAGCGGCCATCTTTAATAATAAGAGGTCTTTGAGTTTCAGGATCAAGACCAAGTTCTTTTAATGGAGGCTTTGCAACACCGCGACGTCGCTCTTTTGGTTTTGAATAAATCTCTAGCGCTTCATCTAGTGTCATGGTGAAGAGTTGATCCTCTGATGTCAGAGTTCTGCTATCCACACCAGCTTTTAGATAAGGGC
Source organism: Candidatus Planktophila sp. (assembly GCA_044236295.1). Lineage (GTDB taxonomy): Bacteria > Actinomycetota > Actinomycetes > Nanopelagicales > Nanopelagicaceae > Planktophila. The sequence continues at coordinate 13,396 of JBIIGW010000001.1, read as the reverse complement.
CATAGCGACCGTTTTGAACTGTGATTTCATCTCCTGCGCTGTTAGTGCCAAGTGTGCGAGGCAGAGACAGCAAGCGCAGAGCATCTTCATATGTAACAGTATCTAAAGTCATTGTTGAAAGCAGTGATGCAGTTTTTGCTTTGGGTGCATCTGCCTTTTTTCTTTTCTTCTTTCCAGATGCTGTTAGCTCTACCGGAACTTCTGGCAGTACTTCTGTGATGTAAGGACCAAAGCGACCGCTCTTTGCAATGATCGGCAAATTAGTTGCAGGGTCAATTCCTAGTTCGCGTTCACCAGATGGTGCGGCCAATAGTTCTATTGCTTTTGCAAGAGTTAATTCATCTGGTGCTAACTCTTCTGGAATGTTTGCAAGTTTGCGCTCTTCACCAGGCAAGTTTTCTTGCAGGTATGCACCGTAGCGACCAACGCGGATCTCAATCTCAGGAGACAAATTCATGGTGTTAGTTGCACGTGCATCAATAACACCTAAGTCTGCAGATAGTTCATTAAGGCCAGGTTGGCCATCTACGCCATAGAAGAAGTCACGTAACCAATCAACACGGCCAGCCTCACCTGATGCGATCTTGTCTAAATCCTCTTCCATACTTGCCGTAAATTCGTAATCAACTAACTTTGTAAAGTGTGTTTCTAGCAAGCCTGTTACAGAAAATGCCAAAAACGTAGGAACTAGTGCGCGCCCACGCTTATAGACATATCCGCGATCTTGAATTGTTTGAATAATCGATGCAAAAGTAGAAGGGCGGCCAATACCAAGCTCTTCAAGTTTTTTAACAAGAGTTGGCTCTGTATAGCGCGCAGGTGGCTTTGTTTCATGACCTTCGCATGTGTATTCATTGACCTTTACTGCTTGGCCCAGTGTCATTGCAGGAAGACGTTTGTTGGTTGCCTCTTCATCTTTGTTTTCATCTTTGCCATCTTCGGTAACAATTTCATCGTAGGCAGCAAGAAAACCTGGGAAAACAACGACAGATCCATTGGCACGGAAGATGGCTTTCTTCCAACCATTTGCAGCACTTGATGAAATGCTGGCATCAAAGTCAACGCGCATCTGCATTTTTTTAGCATCTGCCATCTGGGAAGCAACAGTGCGCTTCCAAATTAAGTCATAGAGTGCAAACTCATCACGTGAGAGCTCTGGTGCTAACTCACCTGGTGTTTTAAAGCTTTCACCAGCAGGTCTAATTGCTTCGTGTGCCTCTTGTGCGTTTTTTGTTTTACCTTGATACACACGTGGTACATCTGGAATATGGTCGGCCCCGTATAAAGACTTTGCTGCATTGCGTGCTGCAGTAATTGCTTGCGCCGACAAGTTAACGCTGTCTGTACGCATGTATGTGATGTAGCCGTTTTCATATAGGCGCTGTGCAACTCGCATTGTTATCTGCGCGCCCCAACCAAGTCTGCTACCCGCATCTTGTTGCAACGTTGACGTTGTAAATGGTGGCTTTGGACGTTCGGTGCGTGGTGACTCATCCATCGACTTAACAGTTAGATCGCTAGTTTTTAACCCATCAACTAATGCTTTTGCGCTGGTTTCATCCAGCAATAAGATATTTGCAAGTGACTTTTCTTTTACTGCTCCATCTGCACCAAAGTCAGATGTGCTGGCAACTTTCTTTCCATCTACGTCTAATAAGCGAGCGTTAAAGCCAAGTGCTGTAACTGCAGCCAAGTCCCACCAACCAGATGAGATGAAGGCCATGCGTTCACGCTCTTTTTCTACAATTAACCTAGTAGCAACTGATTGCACGCGGCCTGCAGAGATGCGTGGCATAACTTTTTTCCATAAAACAGGCGAAAGGCGATATCCAAACAATCTATCGAGAACGCGACGTGTCTCTTGTGCATCGATTAAGTTGTAATCTAAATCGCGAGTGTTTTCTACTGCAGCGACAATGGCCTCTTTTGTAATTTCGTTAAAGACCATTCGCTTAATGGGAATCTTTGGCTCTAATACTTCTACTAAGTGCCAGGCAATTGCTTCACCTTCGCGGTCTTCATCCGTTGCCAGAATCAACTCTTCGGCGTTTTTCATTAGGGCTTTAAGCTCTGCAACCTTTGCCTTTTTATCTGGGTTAATGACATATAAAGGCGCGAAATCATTTTCGATATCTACGCCCTCTTTAGCCCAAGCGGTTTTTTTAAACTCTTTTGGAATATCTGCAGCGCGCTGTGGCAAGTCACGGATATGACCGACGGAGGCCTCGACGACATAATCATCGCCAAGGTATCCACCAATTTTTCTGGCCTTAGCTGGTGATTCAACTATCACCAGCTTGATCAGATCCGTTTTTGCTTTAGCCATGAGTGATTAACGCTTTGCTATCTCTACTGTGTTTTCAAGTGCGACGGGGGAAGTCACTGGCTTTAGACCGTGATTGAAGTTGCTTGTCTGCGGTTGCGAACTAACGCACCGACAATGACAGCAACTGCTAGCAATGAGATAACTGTGCTTGTTGTTTGGCCATTGCCAAGTGCAAGAGAAACAATTGCAGGAGTAATCAACAGACCTACAAGGTTCATTACCTTGATAAGTGGGTTAATTGCAGGACCTGCTGTGTCTTTGAATGGATCTCCAACAGTGTCACCCACGATTGTTGCTGCGTGTGCATCGCTGTTCTTCCCACCATGATGGCCATCTTCAACCATCTTCTTAGCGTTATCCCAAGCACCGCCTGAGTTAGATAGAAACACTGCCATCAATGTTCCTGTGCCAATTGCACCGGCAAGGTATGCACCAAGTGCGCCAACACCTAAACCAAATCCAACTGCGATTGGCGCCATAACTGCAAGCAGCCCTGGTGTTACCAATTCGCGTAGTGAATCGCGAGTACAGATATCAACTACGCGTGCATAATCTGGCTTCTCAGTTCCTTGCATGATTCCTGGACGCAAGCGGAACTGTTCACGAACTTCCACAACAACTGCTCCAGCTGCGCGTGATACCGCGTTGACTGCAAGACCTGAGAACAGGAATACAACTGCTGCGCCAATAATTAATCCAACAAGGTTGCGTGGATCTGCAACATCTAGAACACCTTGGAACTGAAGTGCAAGATCGGTTGCATTACGACCTGCATCAACTACTGCAGTTTTGATTGCATCTGTAAATGCACCAAAGAGCGCTGTTGCTGCAAGCACTGCAGTTGCAATTGCAATTCCCTTTGTGATCGCCTTAGTTGTGTTACCAACTGCATCTAGACCTGTAAGGATCGCTGCACCCTCACCAGTAACATCGCCAGACATTTCTGCGATTCCTTGTGCGTTGTCAGAAATTGGTCCGAAGGTATCCATCGCAACGATGACACCAACTGTTGTTAGTAAACCAGTACCAGCCAGAGCAATTGCAAGAAGTGAAAGCACAATGCTGCCGCCACCTAGCAAGAAGGCACCAAATACTGCTGCTGCGATCAAAAGCGCTGAATAAACAGCTGATTCAAATCCAACTGCGATACCAGCCAAAATAACTGTTGCTGCGCCAGTCTCTGATGAAGCTGCAACATCATTTACTGGACGACGGCCAGTTTCTGTAAAGAAGCCTGTAAGAACCTGAATTGCTGCAGCAAGTGCGATACCAATTAATACTGCGCTGATTGCAAGAATGCGTGGGTTTGTATCTCCTGCAGCTGCAACTGCCTCTGGTGACAAGCCACTCATTAGTTTGAAATCAGATGGTAAGTAAGTAAATGTTGCAAGAGCAGTTAAACCTGCAGAGATAATCGCTGACAAAAAGAATGAGCGGTTGATCGCCGTCATCGCTGACTTATCTGTCTTGCGCAACCTAGTTAAGAAGATTCCGATTACTGCTGTAATTGTTCCAATTGCAGGAACGATCAATGGATAGACCAAGCCCATATCACCAAATGCGGCCTTACCAAGAATCAGTGCTGCGACAAGTGTTACTGCATATGATTCAAAGAGATCTGCAGCCATGCCAGCACAGTCACCAACGTTGTCACCAACGTTGTCTGCAATTGTTGCAGCGTTACGTGGGTCATCTTCTGGAATGTGCTTTTCTACTTTACCTACAAGGTCTGCTCCAACATCTGCTGCCTTTGTAAAGATTCCACCACCAACGCGCATAAACATTGCCAGCATTGCGGCGCCAAAACCAAAACCTTCAAGAACAGCTGGTGCGTTTTCGCGATAGATAATGACAACGAGTGCAGCCCCTGCTAGTCCTAGACCAACTGTGGTCATACCAACAACGCCACCTGTGCGAAATGCGATTTGAACTGCTTTTGCACCATTCTTATTACGTGCTGCATCTGCAACGCGAACATTTGCGCGCACTGCAAGCCACATACCGTTATATCCAACCAGAGCAGAAAATGCTGCACCGATTAGGAAGAAGATTGAACGGCCGATGCGAATTTCAGCATCACCTGGGAGGGCAAACAAAAGAAGAAAGACGATGACAACAAAATATGAAAGTGTGCGGAACTGGCGGGACAAAAATGCTGCTGCGCCTTCTTGAACTGCCTCTGCGATCTCGCGCATCTTTGGTGTGCCATCGCTAGCTGCCAAAACTTGGGCGCGAAGACCGTAGGCAATTGCTAGGGCTGCTAGTGAGATGCCCAGAACGATGTAGACATAAATTAAGTTAGTTCCGGTTACTTGGACCAGGGATACGGTGCTCGAAGCACGCATAGTTTCTCCTCCATTGGAGTTAGTGGCGCCTTAAACTGAAGGTCGGGCGCGAGACTGTCAGAGTGTAAAGGGCCAAGACCCGATTAAGGCAAATTGATACCTATTTATTGCGTAATACGGGTCTAGCAGCCAAGACCAAAGATATCGCCAAAATCACCGGAACCATCATCGCCCACCGTAATCCAATGAGATCTCCGAGTAGGCCAAGTGTTGGAGGACCTACTAATAATCCAAAGTATGCGATGCCAGAAACGGTAGCAACGGCCTCTGATGGCGCAAAATTTAATTCGGGTCTGGACTTTGCAATCTCACCCGCCTGTGAAAACAACATAGGGATTACGGTTGAAAGACCAATGCCCATGGAGAGCCAACCAAAGATAACCCCGCCGGTTCCACCAACAATTAATCCTGCAGCTAAACCAATACCTGCAATTGAGCCACCAACAATAATTAACTTTATCGGTCCAAATCGCTTCGCTAATCGATCGCCGAATAAACGACCAAGAACCATCGCAGCAGAAAAACAAATGTAAGGAAGTGTGGAGACAAAAGGTGTTGCATTAAAAGTATCTCGAGCTAGGACAGCGCCCCAATCACCTGCAGATCCCTCTCCAATCGCTGCGCATGTTCCAAGTAAGCCAACGAAAAGAAATACTTTAGGCCTGCTTACATTTTTCCTTGAAACAAGTGGGTGTTGATCACTAGCAGCTGGCAAATAGTAATTGCGGACGAGAAAAATTGAAACCACAATTAATATCGCCGTAAATAAAGATTGAGAAAATATTGAGATTTCGTTTTGCGAAAAGATTCCGCCAATGACACCTCCACCTAAAGCACCAATTGAAAACATTGCGTGAAAAGTACTCATGTAACGCTTGTCTGCTTCGTGTTCTAAAACTATTGCATGTGAATTCATTGCAACATCTTGAGTTGAAAGACAGGCACCAAAAACTACAAATGCCAGACATAGCAGGATAAATGAATTAGTTAATCCCACAATTACTACAGAGATTGCCAGAGCATATGAAGCGGCGATTACTACAGGTGCACTTCCTCTTTTAGCGCATTGTCGCCCAGAAAAGCCAAGTCCGATCAGTACACCTGCGGCAACACAAAGGAGTGCAAAGCCCAGAGCGCTATTAGTTATCTGAAATTGGTTTTTGAAATCGGGTACGCGTCCATAGAGCGCGCCAAGCACTGCACCATTAATAATGAATGGGATCGTTACTGCGATGCGTGTCTTTAAAAAAGGGCTTGTCTGGCTCACTACTTTAGTTTACACCTCTGCTGACTCCGTCGGCGATCTTGCCTCTACAACTACCGATAAAGTATCTCTATGAATTATTTCGACCCTAATGTTGTTGTTTCAAACCTGGGTTTAGTCGGAATTCTCTTTATGATTTTTGCGGAGATCGGTCTATTAATTGGTTTGGTTTTACCAGGTGGTGACACACTTTTATTTCTTTCAGGTTTAGCAGCATCTAATGCTGGTACTTTGGTTTTTGGCGATGCACAGGTTTCCGCCCCACTGCTGTTTATTCTGGCTCCAATCGTTGCAATCATCGCAGGTGAATTTTCATATTGGACCGGGGCAAAGTATGGAAGAAAACTCTTTGACCGCCCCGATGGACGATACTTCAATCAAAAAAATGTTGTTAAGGCAGAAAAATGGTTGGTCAAATACGGTGTTGGAAAAGCTTTAGTTTTATCTAAGTTTATTTCGGTTGTTCGCACACTCATTACTCCAGTGTGTGGGGTAGTTGGTATTGATAAAAAGAAATTTCGATTCTGGAATGCTGTCAGTGGAATTGTTTGGACGCAGACAGTTATTGGTTTGGGTTATGTTCTAGGCGATGTTTTTGATGTCTCGATCAGCAAATACATTCTTTATGTTGTGCTTGTAATTATTGCAATTAGCTTAACGCCTGTTTTTCTTGAGATTTATAAAACGCGAAGAGCGCGCGGCACGCAACAAGGTTAGGGTTTTACAAACCTAAATCGGCTAGTTGATATGCAGCTCGGTATTCATAGCCAGCTTCTTTAATCTTTGGCTCTGCGCCTCTTTCAACAATGACAGCGACTGCAACAACTATTGCACCTGCCTCAATTAATGCTTCAACTGCTGTTAAAACTGAGCCACCAGTTGTAGAGGTATCTTCAACAGCGATAACTCGTTTGCCCTTTACATCTGGACCTTCGATGCGACGTTGTAGGCCGTGTGCTTTTTCTGCTTTGCGAACTACAAATGAATCAATCTTTCTACCTTGCGCAGCAGCCACATGCATCATTGCTGTAGCAACAGGATCTGCCCCAAGTGTTAATCCACCGACGGCATCAAAATCTAAATCTTTTGTTAAATCCAGCATTACTTGGCCAACTAATGGCGCAGCTACCGAATCCAGAGTTACTCGGCGAAGATCGACGTAGTAATCGGCCTCTTTACCGCTTGAAAGAATGACTTTTCCGTGAACAACTGCCTTTTCTAAAATCTGCTTTTTTAAATCATCACGGGCGCTCATAGGTAAACCTTAACTACTTTTCTTGCTTATAAACGATTACTTCGCCCTTGCGTCGGGTTGCTAATCCTTTTGGTGGGTTCTCTTTGATCAGCGCATCTACTTCGATTCGAAGTTGGGCAACTTCAACAGATAAATTAGCCATCGCCGATTCCAGTTCGATGATGCGCTTAATACCTGCATGGTTGATTCCTTCTCCCACTAATTTTTGTACCGCACGAAGCAGAGCAATATCGCGCAAAGAGTAGCGGCGGTTGCGACCTTCTGTGCGTGAAGGAGATACGAGACCTAACTTGTCGTACTGACGCAAAGTTTGTGGATGCATGCCAGAGATTTCGGCGGCAACAGAAATAACGTAGACACCTGCGTCATCATCTGGGATTGAAGTCTGTGCGTTGTTCTGTGAATCGTTTTGTGAATTCTCGCTCATATTTTTGCCTTCTTTACAAAGTCAGAGCGAACATCTTCTTCTGCTGTTGCTTCTGCAAATTGTTTAAGTGCTTCAGTTGCTTTTTCATTTACTCGCTGCGGTACCTGAACTTGAATAGTTACTAATAAATCACCTGTTGTGCTGCCTTTTGCGATTCCTCGACCCTTTACGCGCAACGTGCGTCCGTTAGATGTGCCTGGTGCAATTCGCACAGTTACATCATCACCACTTAGCGTTGGCACTTTTATATCTGCGCCCAACGTTGCTTCTGTAAATGTCACAGGCAGATTCAACGTTAAGTTTTCACCAGCACGCGAGAAAATTGGGTGAGGCTTTACTGTTAACAAAATAAACAAGTCGCCAGGACCAGCTTCACCTGCTGCGCCTTTGCCTTTAACTCTAATCTTTGCACCGTCATTAACGCCCACGGGAACTCGCGCAGAAATATTTTGTGCAAGTCCACGATCTGTAGCAAGACGAAGATCTAACGTTGTGCCAAATACAGATTCACGAAAAGAGATTGTTGCCTCTGTTTGTAAATCCTGTCCTTTACGTGGTCCACGACGAGCTCCGCCACCAAAAAGGTTTGCAAAAATATCTTGTGGGTTGCCACTGCCAAACATGTCTGAAAAATCAGCCCCTGGCCCGCCTTGTGGTGCGCGAAAGCCACCACGTTCATACAGTGAGCGTGCTTCATCGTATTCGGCGCGCTTTTTATCATCGGAGAGTATTTCGTAGGCCTCTGATACAGCTTTGAACTTATCTTCTTTAGCCGCATCACCTTTTGTTTTATCTGGATGAAGATCGTGGGCCAATGCGCGGTACTTCTTTTTAATCTCATCGGCGCCGGCTTTTTTATCTACGCCAAGGGTTTTATAAAAATCCTTTTCGTAAAGATCTTTGGCCGCCATTTAAATTACGCTCCAGTTGGTTCAGTAACGGATACTCGTGCAGGACGCAAAACACGCTCTTTGTATTTATAGCCAGATTGCAAAATCTTAACCGCTGTTGCAACAGCAACATCAGATGGCTCATCATGCATTAGCGCTTCGTGAATTTGTGGATCAAAAGCATCACCTGCAGCGCCGTATTTTTCCAAACCAATTCGAGAAGTAATGGAGTTCAACTGCTCTGCAATTGCTTTGAAGCCACCAGTTAGTTCGCCATGTTCTTCTGCGCGATCAATGTCATCGAGTAGCGATAGAAGTTCGCTGAGAACTGCAGCTACTGCGTTCTCATGTGCAACTGCGCGATCGCGCTCTACGCGCTTTCGGTAGTTTGCATACTCAGCTTGCAGCCGTTGTAAGTCGGTTGTAAGTGCTGCAACCGGATCAGTTACCTGACCCGGTGCAGCAGCTTCAACATCTTCTACAGAGGTCTCTGCGTTTACTTCTTCAGTTGCTGCCGTTGGCTCGCTCATGCCTTCTGATTTTCTTCTTCAATAACTTCGGCGTCTTCAACACCGTCATCGGCTGAGTTTGCTTCACCCTCTGCAGCAGCACCTGCTGCATAAAGAGCAGCACCTAACGCTTGGCTAACAGTTGCAACTTTTTCTGTTGCTGACTTAATCATCTCGTAGTTAGAACCGCCAAGGGCTGTCTTTAACTCTTCTAGAGCTGCCTCTGTCTCTGTCTTCTTTTCGGCTGCATCACCTGAAGATAACTTCTCTTCATTATCTTTGATGAACTTTTCAGTTGAGTAAAGAAGTGAATCTCCAGCGTTTCGAATCTCTGCCTCTTCCTTACGGGCGCGATCTTCATCAGCGTGTGATTCTGCATCAGCCATCATGCGCTCGATCTCTTCTTTAGAAAGTGCCGAGCCACCAGTGATGGTCATGCTCTGTTCTTTTCCTGTTCCAAGATCCTTTGCAGATACGTGAACAATTCCGTTTGCATCAATATCGAATGTAACTTCGATTTGAGGCACCCCACGTGGTGCAGGAGGCAGACCTGTTAGTTCGAACATTCCTAGCTTCTTGTTGTAAGTAGCCATTTCACGCTCGCCTTGATAGGCCTGAATCTGTACCGCTGGTTGATTGTCATCGGCAGTTGTAAATACTTCACTGCGCTTTGTCGGGATCGTTGTATTTCGCTCGATCAACTTAGTCATCACGCCACCCTTGGTTTCGATACCAAGTGAGAGCGGAGTAACGTCTAGAAGCAAAATATCTTTAACTTCTCCCTTTAAAACGCCAGCTTGTAAGGATGCGCCAACTGCAACAACCTCATCAGGGTTAACGCCCTTGTTAGGTTCTTTGCCACCAGTTAACTCTTTAACAAGTTCAACAACTGCTGGCATACGAGTTGATCCACCAACCATTACAACTGATTGAATCTTTGCAATTGGGATTCCAGCATCTTTTAGAACTGCTTGGAATGGCTTCTTGCAGCGCTCCAGCAAAGCAGAAGTTAGCTGCTGGAACTGTGCTCGAGTAATTGTCTCATCCATAAACAGTGGATTCTTTTCTGAATCAACTGTGATGTATGGCAAGTTAACAGATGCTTGTTGCGATGATGAAAGTTCGATCTTTGCTTTTTCTGCAGCTTCACGAACGCGCTGCATCGCCATCTTATCTTTTGTTAAATCGATTCCGTTTTTAGAACCGAATGTTTGAACTAAGTAGTCAACAACTGCTTGATCCCAGTCATCTCCACCAAGATTGTTATCACCGTTAGTTGCCTTAACTTCTACAACTCCGTCACCGATTTCTAGAAGTGAAACGTCAAATGTTCCACCACCAAGGTCGAAGACAAGTATTGTCTGCTCTTTGTCAGCTTTGTCTAATCCGTAAGCGAGCGCTGCAGCAGTTGGCTCGTTAATGATGCGAAGAACGTTAAGTCCTGCAATTTCGCCAGCCTCTTTAGTTGCTTGACGTTGCGCGTCATTGAAATATGCCGGCACAGTAATTACCGCGTCCGTCACTGTTTCACCTAAGTAAGCCTCTGCATCGCGCTTTAGTTTTTGAAGCACGCGCGCTGAGATTTCTTGTGATGTGTATTTCTTTCCATCAATATCAATAGTCCAGTTAGTACCCATGTGGCGCTTGACCGAACGAATAGTGCGTTCAACGTTTGTGACTGCTTGGCGCTTGGCTACTTCTCCGACCAGGACCTCGCCGTTTTTGGCAAAGGCCACAATCGATGGAGTGGTGCGGGCACCTTCGGCATTTGCGATAACCGTTGGCTCGCCACCTTCTAGTACAGATACGCAGCTGTTAGTTGTTCCGAGGTCGATTCCGACTGCTCTGGCCATAATGTGTTCTCCTTTTACGCTGTTTTTTCACTCTCGAGCCTGATTTAGGGTCGAGGACCGTTTGAACCTGAGTCGATCATACCCAAAAGGTTGAGTCGTCGCGACTCAGGTTTCTACTCAGTGAACACCGGGGCCTGCGGCTTTATTCCAGGGTCAGGATCCTGACTCTGTTTTTGCTCTGGCCTTATCCAAGCCTTGCCTTAGCCTTACCCAATGAATCTTGGTCTAGCCGGTCTTGCCTACGGCGTCACTGTTATTGCACTGGTGCTTCTTGCAGTGCGAACAAAGGCGTTGATCGCTATTTATAAAAAAGGTCAACCGGATCCAACGCGTCGCAACGATAAGTTGCAGCGTTTAAAGATGGCAGCTGGTGAGATTTTAGGTCACAGCAAGATGCTCAATTTTTCAGTTGTCGGAATTGCGCACTGGTTTGTCATGATCGGATTCTTTGGACTCTTTGGAACATTGGTAACAGCTTACGGTCAGTTAATTGATCCGCATTTCGCACTCCCTGTTATTGGTCACTTCTGGCCTTATGAATACTTTGTTGAGCTAGTTGCATGGACAACAGGTATTGGAATCGTTGCACTGATCGGTATTCGCCAAGTAACTAGATTGCGTAACAAGCGATCACGCTTTGCAGGTTCTGGAATGGGTAAGGCCTATTACGTTGAAGCCACAATTTTGGTCATTGTTTTCTGCGTGATTGCACTTCGTGGTTTAGAGGGCGCGCTCTCTGATGAAACAGAGTGGAACCGTCATTTTATTACTACATGGTTTATCGCAGACATGTTTAAGTCAATGTCTCTAACCCAGATCACTTCGTGGATACAGATTGTTGCAACAATTAAAATTGTTTCATCGATGCTCTGGTTTATTGTTATTGCATCAAATCTAACTATGGGTATTGCATGGCACCGTTTCTTGGCACCGTTTAATATCTTCTATCGCCGCAACGCTGATGGTGCATCATCCCTGGGCGCACTGCCTCCAATGCTTTCGCACGGTGAAGAGATTAACTTTGAAGATCCAAAAGAAGATGATGTATTTGGTTTAGGAACTCGCGCTGACATAACCTGGAAAGGTTTGTTGGATATGTCATCGTGTACAGAGTGTGGGCGCTGTCAGTCACAGTGTCCTGCTTGGCATACAGAAAAACCATTGTCACCAAAGCTTTTGATTATGGCCATGCGCGATCACGCCTTTGCAAAAACCGTTGAAAACGAAGCCCTGGTTGGCGATCTTTCACCTATCTCACTAGATGTCTTGTGGTCATGTACAACATGTGGTGCATGTGTAAATGAGTGCCCAGTTGATATCGAACATATTGATCACATCGTAAATATGCGCCGCTTCCAAGTGTTAGTTGAATCAGAGTTTCCTTCTGAGCTTGGTGGAACGTTTAGAAATCTTGAAAAGAGTGGAAACCCTTGGGGTGCCAATCGCACAGATCGTGAAGCATGGATTGCAGAGTGTGATTTTCCGGTCAATGTCATTGAAGGCGCGCTACCTGAAGATGTTGAGTATTTGTTCTGGGTTGGCTGCGCCGGTGCTTATGAAGAGCGTGCAAAAAAGACAACAAAGGCAGTTGCAGAGTTGTTGTATATGGCTGGCGTTAACTTTGCAGTCTTAGGTAAGAAAGAGACATGTACTGGCGATCCTGCACGTCGGGCCGGTAATGAATTTTTATATCAGATTCTCTCTCGCGAAAACATTGAAACCTTTAAAGAAGTGTTTGGCGATCGACCAAAGGGTAAGAAGAAAGTTGTTGTTACCTGCCCTCACTGCTTTACAACAATTGGTCGTGACTACGGACAACAAGGCTATGAGTTAGAGATGGTTCACCACACACAACTTCTTAATCAGCTCATTCGCGAAAAGCGATTGGTCCCAATAAAGATGTCTCACACTGCAATGACTTTCCATGATCCTTGTTATTTGGGCCGACACAACGAGATCTATCAGCCACCTCGCGAAGTTTTGGAAGCAACAGGTATTGAAATCATTGAGATGCCACGAAATAAAGAGCGCTCATTTTGTTGCGGGGCAGGTGGTGGGCGAATGTGGATGGAAGAGAAAATTGGTTCACGTATTAATATCAACCGCGTTGAAGAAGCGATTGCAACTGGTGCTACAGAGCTTGCAGTTGCCTGTCCGTTCTGTCGCGTAATGACAAGTGATGGAATGAATGCAAAGGAATCTGCTGTTGAGGTTTTAGATGTTGCTCAGGTTCTGCTACGCAGTGTGAAAGAAAGCTAGGGAAACCTCTTTACCTAAGGTGTAACCACCTTATTTCCCGTGTGAAATTAGGCCTATTCTCAGGCAATCTTCAGTTTGTGAGAGCATTGTGTAGCCATGACAACCACACTAGACAGAGTTAATACAAAAACTACTAACGGACAACGCATTCTTGTCGTTGATGATGAAGCAAGCATCAGCGAACTGATCTCAACAAGTCTTCGCTTTGTGGGATTTGATGTTCGCACTGCAGCTAATGGCGCCGAGGCGCTACAGATTGCTGAAGAGT
>JBIIGW010000114.1:0-2877 GCA_044236295.1 Candidatus Planktophila sp. | reverse complement strand
TGGGTGCAAATGATGCGATTTTGATTACTGATTCCAAGTTAGCTGGCGCGGATGCGCTCGCAACATCGGCAGTACTTGCAGGAGTTATTGCAAAAGAGGGTTTTGATCTAGTTCTTTGTGGAACAGAGTCAACGGATGCTCGTATGAGCGTTGTTCCAGCAATGTTGGCAGAGCGTTTGGATGCTGCTCAGTTAACTTTTGCTTCATCTGTAACTGTAGATCCAGCGGCAAGTAAAGTCACAATTACTCGCGTAACAGAGGCCGGCGTGGATGAAATGTATGCAAGTTTTCCATGCGTGATCTCAGTTGTTGAAAAAATCAATGAGCCACGTTATCCATCATTTAAAGGAATCATGGCGGCAAAAAAGAAGGTTATTGATGTTCGCGATCTAGCAACCGTAGGAGTCAGTGTTACTAGTGCATGGTCGCTCGTTGCTGATTCAGCACCGAGACCTCCCCGTGCTGCAGGAATTAAAGTTACAGATGATGGAACCGGTGGCGAAAAACTTGCAACTTACCTAGCAGAAAAGAAGCTGATATGAGCAACGTATTTATTCTGGCCGACTTTGTTGGCGGTAAAGCTGCAAAGACAAATGCAGAGCTAGCAACTGCAGGAGCTCGAATTGGCTCTGTAACTGCAATCGTTCTTGCACCCGTGGGTCAGGCAAGTGCGATGGCATCGACTCTTAATGTGGGTCCTATTTCGCAAATCATTACTGTTGAATCAGATAGCTTTTCATACAACGGAGTAGCAGCTGTTGCAGATGCAGTGGCGCAATTGGTAAGCACCAAGTCTCCTTCAGCGCTTCTGGTTGCTTCCCATGCATTTGGTAAAGAAGTTGCTGCGCGAGTTGCTGTAAAAACTAACTCCGGAATTATCACTGATGCAGTAGATATTTCTGCAGATATCACTGCCACTCAACTTGTTTTTGGTGGCTCGACAACAGTTCACTCAAAGGTTTCACACGGAACTCCAATCATTACACTTCGTCCCAACTCAGTTAGTGCCGACTTAACGGCCACAACTCCAGCAGTTGAAGCTGTTGCACTTACGATCGCAGAAGGTGCAAAAAAGGCAACAGTTACTTCTTCAAAACCTCCTGTACAAGGTGGACGCCCTGAACTTACTGAGGCAAATGTTGTTGTCTCTGGAGGTCGTGGAACAAATGGAGATTTCAAACCTGTAGAAGCTTTTGCTGATTCCATGGGCGCAGCAGTTGGTGCATCACGTGCTGCAACTGATGCTGGCTGGTATCCACATTCACATCAAGTTGGACAGACAGGAAAATCTGTTAGCCCTCAACTCTACGTAGCGTGTGGAATTTCTGGAGCAATTCAGCACCGTGCAGGAATGCAAACAAGTAAGACGATTGTGGTTATCAATAAAGATCCAGAAGCCCCACTCTTTGAAATCGCAGATTTTGGCGTGATTGGTGATTTATTTGCCGTACTGCCTAAGGCAACGGAAGGCGTAAAAGCCCACAAGTCCTAGACTTAGGCCCGTGCCTTCGATCTATGTAGACCATGCTGCAACGACACCAATGTCGCCTGCAGCTTTTAAGGCTATCTCTACGCAAATGCAAGTACTTGGTAATCCATCTAGTTTGCATACACATGGCAGATCAACGAGAAAATCACTAGAAGATGCCAGAGAAGCTATTGCCCGCCAAGTTAATTGCTTGCCAAGTGAAGTGATTTTTACTGCATCTGGAACAGAAGCTAACAACATCGCTCTTAAAGGTTTGTTTTGGCAAGGCAAAGTTCAAGGAAAAAACATCGTAGTAATTTCAGCAATTGAACATCATGCAATATTAGATCCCGCCCAATGGCTTGCAGATCATGAAGGCGCACAGCTGATCACAGTTGATGTGACAACTGATGGCGTTATTGATTTGATCTCTCTTGAAAAAATCATCAATCAGCACCGAAACGAAATTGCAGTTATCTCTGTGATGCATGCCAACAACGAAACCGGAACTCTTCAACCAATATCAGAAGTTGTTGCCTTGGCCGGAGATATTCCTGTTCATACAGATGCAGTGCAAAGTTTTAAGAAAACTCCGCTTTCTTTTGCAGAACTTGGCGTCTATGCAATGACGTTGAGTGCTCATAAGATCGGCGGTCCTCTAGGAATCGGTGCTCTAATTTTGCGCCGAGCGGTAGAGATCCCGGCCCTGCTACACGGTGGGGGACAAGAGCGAGAGATTCGAAGTGGAACGCTAAACGCACCAAGTATCGTGGCATTTGCAGCAGCGGCTGAAGATAACTATCCACGAGAAAACGTGATTGCATTAAGGGATCAGTTTATTTCTGCAGTAGAAACATTGTTTCCAGATGTAATCGTTAATGGAAAAAAAGCGGAGCGATTACCCGGAATTGTAAACATCACTTTTCCAGGAACGCAAAGTGATACGTTGTTAATGCTTTTAGATAGCGCGCAAGTTTCGGCATCGACCGGATCTGCATGTAGCGCAGGCGTGCACGAGGCAAGTCATGTTTTATTGGCGATGGGTCATACGCAAGAAACCGCTCAATCATCATTGAGATTTTCCTTTGGCTCCACAAGCACAAAGGCTGATCTTGATTTCATTGTGTCAGTGCTACCTGATGTAATTATGCGAGGACGGGCGGCTAACTTAAAGTGAAATTGATTGCAGCAATGAGTGGTGGAGTGGATTCGGCGGTAGCTGCTGCGCGCGCCGTTGAGGCCGGTCACGATGTTATAGGTGTGCACCTTGCATTAGCTGCCAATCCACAAAAATATAGATCAGGAGCCCGCGGCTGTTGCACAATTGAAGACTCACATGATGCGCGAAGAGCTGCAGATGTCATTGGTATCCCTTTCTACATTTGGGACATGGCCGAAGAGTTTCATGA
>JBIIGW010000113.1:0-2906 GCA_044236295.1 Candidatus Planktophila sp. | reverse complement strand
ATGGCAGATTGAGGGCATCGGCCTTTGAAAAATTCAAATAGGGACGGGCTTTGCGGCCCTGCGCCAACATTCCTTCACTGAAATCTGTAGCAAAGACAGTTGCCCCTGCCTTATAAAGTGGTTCGGAGGAAGATCCAGGCCCGGCCGCTAAATCCAAAATCTGCATCCCGGTTTTAGGGGCGATAATTGCAGTGGTTGCTTTGCGCCAAGCCTTGGTCCGGCCCAAGCTCAATAAATCATTTACAAGGTCGTAGCGTTTTGCCACCCCGTCAAACATTGCCGCGACTTCGTCGGGATCCTTGTTCAAATTGGCGCGGGACATAACGACATTCTCTCGTGAAGTAGGCTCATCTACAACTTCTAGGGTGGAAAGGTGGGATCAAGGTGTCCAATAAAGAGCTAATCCCTATCACCACCGTTCGACTCGGTGAACACCTACCGTTGTTGGATTTACTTCCAGATAGCAACCCACTTACTTGGGTTCGAGGTGGTGAAGGTTTAGTTGGTTGGGGAGTTTTTGCAACAAAAACTGTTTCTGGTCCTGCCCGATTTGCAGAAGCCCGCACCTGGTGGGAAAAACAGTTGGAAAATTTTGTGGTGACAAACTCTGTCCATGGAAGTGGAACTGGTCCCGTACTTTTTGCTTCGTTTTCTTTTTCCCCAGATGATGAATCTGTCTTAGTAATTCCAAATGTTGTTGTTGGAAGTAAAAAAGATAAAACCTGGATTACCTGGATTGGAACAGGACAGCAACCAATTCTTAATACTTCTCCTGCTTTAGTAGACAATGGTCAAATACAGCTAAACGATCATCCAGAGGCCAGATCTCAGGCAGAATCTGAGTGGAAAGAAAAAGTGTCAGCAGCTGTTCAGCGCATTAAAGATGGTGGACTAGCTAAAGTTGTTTTAGCACGGGACATAACATTTAAATCAGAGAAAGAGATTGATCCTCGTCCAATTTTGCACAAACTTGCCTCTGAATATCCAACTACATGGACATACTGTGTCGACAGATTTGTTGGAGCTACACCAGAACTTCTGCTTCGTTTATCTCGCGGAATGCTTACCTCGCGAGTATTAGCAGGAACGATTAGCAAAACAGGTGATGACTCAAAAGATTTAGCATTAGCGGCTTCATTGGCTCGTTCTTCAAAGGATTTAGCAGAACATGAGTACGCAGTTCGATCAGTAGCAGATGCTATTGAGCCGTTTTGTACTTCTATAAATGTTCCAGATTCACCATTTGTTTTACACTTGGCCAACGTTATGCACCTTGCAACTGATGTAACAGGTGCAATTGCCGAAACATTGGCACACGTTGATGCATTCACAATTCTTGAACAACTTCATCCTTCTGCTGCGGTGTGCGGAACTCCGAGGCCGGCTGCTGCTGCGTTAATTTCTGAGATTGAAGCAATGTCACGCGGGCGCTATGCCGGTCCAATTGGTTGGATAGATGCTGCAGGAGATGGAGAACTTGGCATTGCCTTGCGTGGCGGAGAAATAAAAGGAAAGTCAATTCGAATTTTTGCAGGATGTGGAATTGTGGCCGAATCAGATCCCAATGTTGAACTTGCTGAGACTCAAGCAAAGTTTGCACCTATGCACAGTGCGCTGGAGGATCACTCGATCTAGATTGCTGAAAGTGAATCTAATATTGACTTTAAATTGTCGGCGTTTGATTCACGGTTAGGCACATTGCAAACAACTACTGAGATTCCCTTAATCGGAGCTTTTATCTGCGCTACAAGATCTTTCAGAGAGTTAATCTCAACTGCGTTAATTCCCATAGATTGTGCAATCGCAGCAGGATTTAAACCATGGGGAGTGCCAAATACGGTTTCAAAGCCCCTTGTTCCACGCTGTGGCAGAGTAGAAAAAATCCCGCCGCCATCATTGTTTATGACAATAAATCTGCAATTAATCTCTTCCTGATTAATCAATCCAGTTAAATCATGCAAAAAGGAAAGATCTCCAAGAACTGCAATTGTAGATTTATGATTGAAAGCTATTCCAAGGGCTGTAGAAATGTTTCCATCGATTCCAGCTAATCCTCGATTTGCATATGTTGTTACACCAGTTCGAGGTGATGCAAAGGCTTCGAAATCTCTAATCGGCCGCGAGGATGAAACAAAAAATGCAGTGTCATTGGCAATCTCGGCTGCAATAGTTTTTGCTATAACTGCTTCATTCCAGCCATCAAGTGAGTCAATTAATTTATGAGCTCTATCTGCAATTTTCCTCCACTTAGCCATCCATTCTTCAGAGTGGATCACACCTTGAAGTTCGGGTAGTTGGGTGAAAATTCGATCAGCCGATCTTTCGCTATCGACTGTTGCGATGCGTTGATCAACCACATAAGTAATTGGGCTCAGATTAATAAATGCGTTAATGGATCGTGACAATGTTGTGCGTCCAATTACTACAACAGATTGAGGAATTAACGTGCTTCTGATCTCCTGTGAAGCTAAGAAAATCGACGCATGCGCAAGAGCGTCTGGAAATGACAGTGGATCTTCTGCAATGACAGGCCAGCCAATTGCTTTGGTGAAGGCTGAAATCTCATCAACAGTTAGGCCACCTCGATCATGACCGATAACAACAACTCCGCGTGCACCAACTAATCGAAGAGTTCCGGTTTTTTTACGATGCTTATGGGAGCGCGGATTAACATTTATCTGTGTCAACCACTCTGCATCAGTATCTGGCAACAAAGGCTCATCAAATTGAAGATTTAAATGAACGGGACCAGAGCGCAAACTATCTAATGGCAGTTCCATTGGAAACACAGGTCCGTCAACATCTGCAAAATAACGAACGGCTTTACCAAAGATGCGCGCTTGCTCGGTAGTTTGGTTAGCACCTGTTTTACGCAACATAGCTGGACGATCGGCGGTTAAAACCAA
>JBIIGW010000023.1:0-11242 GCA_044236295.1 Candidatus Planktophila sp. | reverse complement strand
AGATTTCATCACGCTCTTGTTCAGTTAAATCAGTTAAATCAGCTACGTGTCGATTTGTGCAAATTAATAAATGTCCTGGGTTATAGGGATAAAGATTCATCACAACATATGCCGTTACTCCCCTAAAAACGATGAGACCTTCCTCATCTGTCTTTGAAGGGATTTCACAAAATGGACAGGTGGCTAAGTTGCCAGGCAGTGGCCGGTTTTCGCCTTTCAAATATTCAAGACGATGTGGCGCCCATAATCTTTGCCAACCATCTGGCATACCTGCACCAGATATCTCATTGCTCACGGCACTAAACCTGCGTGCGTTCTTTGATTGCTTTATTAATTTCTACAATTGCATCAGCGATAGGAATTCCATTTTTTTGCTCACCATTTCTGTATCGAAATGAAACAGCACCAGCGGCTTGATCTTCTTCGCCGGCAATAACCATGAATGGAATCTTCTGCATCTGCGCGTTACGAACCTTCTTTTGCATGCGATCATCAGAGGCGTCTAGCTCTGCCCTAATTCCTGCTTTTCGCATAGTTTGAATGACGCCTCCCAAATAATCAGCAAAGCTATCTGCAACAGGAATACCCATAACCTGTACAGGAGCAAGCCATGGAGGAAAAGCACCGCTGTAATGCTCAGTTAAAACGCCAAAGAACCTTTCTATCGAGCCAAATAATGCTCGGTGAATCATTACAGGACGCTGTCTAGTTCCATCACTTGCAGAATACTCAAGTTCAAATCTTTGCGGCAATTGAAAATCAACTTGGATCGTAGACATCTGCCAGGTACGACCAATCGCATCCTTAGCTTGAACCGAAATTTTTGGGCCATAGAAAGCAGCGCCACCTTCATCTAAAACCAATTCTAATTTTTGAGCAGTTGCAGCCTTTCGCAAAGCTTCGGTTGCTTCAATCCAATCGGATTCTTCACCTACTGATTTTTCTGGGTTCTTAGTAGAAAGTTCCAAGTAAAAATCTGTCAACCCATAATCACGCAAGAGATTGAGAACGAAAGTGAGGAGTGAATCTAACTCCCCCACCATCTGCTCTTTTGTGCAGTAAATATGTGCATCATCTTGAGTGAAGCCTCTAGCGCGTGTTATGCCATGTAGTACGCCTGATTTTTCATAGCGATATACGGTTCCAAATTCAAACAACCTTAGAGGAAGTTCTCGGTATGAACGCCCTCTGGCCTTATAAATTAGATTATGGAATGGACAGTTCATAGGTTTCATAAAATATTGTTGACCGGCCCGCTTAA
This sequence comes from Candidatus Planktophila sp., assembly GCA_044236295.1. GTDB lineage: Bacteria > Actinomycetota > Actinomycetes > Nanopelagicales > Nanopelagicaceae > Planktophila. The sequence goes on along the minus strand of JBIIGW010000023.1, from coordinate 9,981 downwards.
TCGTTCCATCTGGATTATGTTCTTCATCCAAAATCATTGGTGGATACATTCCATCGGCATACCACTGCAAGTGACCGGATGTTTCAAACAATGCAGCCTTTGTTAAATGTGGTGAATAAACAAAGTCATAGCCTTCTTCTTCATGCCTAAGTCGTGAGTAATCTTCCATAGCGCGCCTGATGATTCCGCCCTTTGGATGAAAGACCGCCAATCCAGAACCAATCTCCTCTGGGAAAGAAAATAGGTCTAGTTCATTTCCCAATCGTCGATGATCTCGCTTCTCCGCTTCTGCCAACAACTCCAAATATGAATTGAGTTGGTCAACAGATGGCCACGCCGTTCCGTAAATGCGTTGAAGCATTGGATTTTTCTCTGAACCCCGCCAGTAGGCGGCAGCTGTGCGCATGAGTTTGAAAGCTGGAATCAACTTTGTAGATGGCAAGTGCGGTCCTCTGCAAAGATCGCTCCACACTGGGTTTCCATCCCTACCTAAATTGTCATAGATAGTTAACTCGCCACCACCAACTTCAACCGATGCTTCATCACCTGCCGGTCCTTTAATTCCGATGAGTTCACATTTATATGGTTCATGGGCAAGCTCTTTGAGAGCATCTTTCTCAATAGTCACACGACGGCGGAAGCGTTGACCCTCTTTAATGATCTTTCTCATTGCTGTTTCGATCTTTACTAGATCTTCAGGATTGAAATTCTCTTGAGGATCAAAGTCATAGTAAAAGCCATCTTTAATTGGGGGGCCAATACCTAACTTTGTATCTGCAAAAACTTCCTGCACGGCTTGTGCCATCACATGAGCAGTTGAGTGTCGAAGAACTGCAAGACCGTCTTCTGAAGATATTGAAACACTCTCGATAACATCTCCATCGGAGAGTTCAGTCCACAAATCCTTCAGAACCCCATTGATGCGCGCAACTACGATTTCTTTGTTCTCTGCAAAAATATGAGTTGGCCGTTGATCGGCTTCAATGGTTACCGAAGCGCCATCAACGGTAATTGCAATCGTAGACATGTGATTAGCCTACCGAAGTCCTAAGGGCCATCGCTTGAATTTCGCGCTTGAAATCAGAACTTTGCACCAACGCCCTTGAATCAATGGAGTCAATCGACTGCGCAATGCGAAGGCTGCCGATAAGAAAGGCGGATTCAATTTCTTGCATCTCTGAGATATCGATGCTTCGAACGCTGACGTCACAGTTTTCCACGACTAGGGCGCGCACTACCCCAGGAAGAGCCCCGTCCGTAAGTGGCGGAGTAACCCATTGGCCATTAATTTTCAAAAGTAGATTATTCACAGCGGCTTCGCTTATCTTGTTATATTCATTGAAAACAATTGCTTCGTCAAAACCCAAACTCTGGGTTGATTTCAATATTGATAATCTGTGGTCGTAAGGAAATCTCTTTACCTGCGAACCTGCTGAAGGAACTTGTTGTGAGTGCACCGACAGCTTTGCAGAATCAACTAACTCTGAATAGGCAAGATGTATAGCAACCCAATCCCCATTGTTGCTAAAAGATAAACGCAACAGACCGCGCTCATGGATTTGATCATTGAGTAATTGTTCAACGCTAGCTCGCAAATCTGCCTCTTTGGGAATGGTTGCACCTGCCAAAGGAGCGCTAGTTACTGCTCGTCGCATGTGACGCGAAAATGCCCAAGGTTTGGAGCCGACAGTTTTTATGGTTTCAAATATTCCTTCACCGGGAAGCCACCCTTTTTCATTACAAGGTGTTTGGGAGCGATCTAAGAGATTGCCGTTGTAGATAATTTTCACGAAAGAGAACCCCCGGCGATCTTTATGAGGCGATCAGCCTTTAGAACTGTTTCGTTCCATTCATCGAGTGCCTTGCTAGACCATGTAATTCCGGCGCCAGTTCCAAAATGTAAACCGTTGTCTCTCCAGAAAATTCTTATCGCAACAGACAACTCAGCTCTGTCTGATTGCACCCAACCTAAAACCCCACAATATGGACCGCGTACCCCTTCGTTATCCCTAATCACTTGCGTTGCCGAAGATTTAGGAGCACCACTTATCGAGCCAGCTGGAGAAAGTAGATGAAATATTTCGCCCCAAGAAACATCCTTTCTTAATGTTCCATGAATATCCGAGACAAGATGAGTTAATCCAGGATGATTTTCGCTAGATAACAATCGGGGAACTTGAATGCTTCCACTTTTGCAAATCTGCCCTAAGTCATTGCGCATAAGGTCTACGATCATTATGTTTTCGGCACGATCTTTTTGACCAAAACTGCCTTTGTTTGGTTCCTGCGTGCCTTTAATGGGAGAAGTTTTTATCGCATCACCATCACGCGAGAGGAATAGCTCAGGTGATGCTGAAGCAATGTTTAAACCTGGAATTTGAAGATAACTTGCTAAAGGCGAAGGATTTTCTTGCAAAATTTTGCTGAATAGACCACAAAGTGTTTTTACATCGCTCTTGTTAGAGAGTATTCGACATGCATTTACTTGATATACCCAACCATCAGAAATTGATTCTCTAATTCGTTCAACGTAATTTACGTACTCATTTTTGCTCAACGAACTGGTCCAGGTGCTTTGCAACTGTTGCCATGGTTGTCCTGGGAAATCTGTCTTCTCTACAGTTGCAAATTTTGCAGCAACGAAATCACCTTCAAACGTTGAGCTAATTGCCCAAAACCCCCCATCGTCTAAACATGATGGATCTTTTGAAATCTCAACAAGATTTGTGGCTAGTAGCCCTCCCATCCAAAAGAAGGCTTCGTCATGTGAAGTGGACACGGGAGAACGCTAACCAATGCTTCTCACTTTGGCGCTTAGGGCTCCCCTGCGATAGATTTAACTTCCTCGCGGACGTAGCGCAGTTGGTAGCGCGGAACCTTGCCAAGGTTCAGGTCGCCGGTTCGAACCCGGTCGTCCGCTCTGATAATCGCACCTCATACAGAAATTTTCTTAAATTTTTGTTGGCCAGCGATTTTTCTATGGTCGGGTGGCCGAGAGGCGAGGCAAGGGACTGCAAATCCCTCTACACGGGTTCAAATCCCGTCCCGACCTCCACTATCTACAGAGAAAAGATCGCAAGATCTCAGGCAATGAATTGGGGTAAACAGATTGACTGATGAATCCACAAGACCATGGGGTCGCTATGAAGTTCTTCAAGAATCCTCTGTTCATAAAGTCAAATGTATTTATGTAAATCCTGGTGCCAGACTTTCTTATCAACGTCATCAAAAACGCGCCGAACATTGGTTTATTGTTTCAGGCACTGCCACAGTTGTTCTTGATGGACAAACATTTACAAAACAATCGGGTGAAACAGTCGATGTAGCTATTGGACAACTTCACCGAATCGGAAATACTGGCGAGAAAGAATTGGTTTTTATTGAAATACAAACAGGGACATACTTTGGAGAAGATGATATTGAGCGTGTTGAAGATGATTTCGCGCGATAGACAAATCTGCTCTGACTATCTGATTTAAATCTGCTGTTGTATAGTTTGACCACCGAGGACGATTGGCTCAGCGGTAGAGCACCACATTGACATTGTGGGGGTCACTGGTTCGATCCCAGTATCGTCCACCGTCTCGTTAGCTTGTTAATGTACAGTCTGCCCTCATGATTGCTTTTACTTCTGGTCTTGCCTCTGGTTTGGCTCTAATTATTGCAATCGGTGCCCAGAACGCATTTGTTATCAGGCAGGGCCTTCAACGCCAACATGTACTTGTCGTCGTCCTTTTGTGTGCATTCTCTGATGCCTTATTAATTGCCGCTGGTACAGCAGGTCTAGGTAAAGTTATCGAATCTGCCCCACAAGCACTAGAAATTGTCCGTTGGTTTGGAGTTACCTACTTAGCTTTCTTTGGAATCAAATCTGTGCGCTCGGCATTTAGACACAACTCTCTAACCTTGGAGCAAGGCGCAGTCGTTTCTAGGAAAAGAACTGTCTTCACGGTTCTCGGTCTTACATTTCTAAATCCACATGTTTACCTAGACACTGTCATCTTTTTGGGCAGCATCGCAAATCAATTCCCTACAGACAAATGGCTTTTTTCTTCCGGTGCGATGGTGGCCAGTTTTCTTTGGTTTTTCTCTATTGGATTTGGTTCCACAATGGCTGCTCGATTTATGGTGAAGGTAATTTTTTGGAAAGTTCTAGATCTTTCCGTTGCCGCAATTATGTTCACACTTGCGACATATCTAATCTTCTATAACTTCTAACTGACTACCGACAAGTAACTGGCATTCTCGCTAGGCTTGACCTGTGAATAATTCAAATACTGGCATCAAATCCGTAGATTTCTCGAAGTTTCTGGCTTCCCGCAGAAGCACTCGCGATTTTCTACCCACACCTATCCCCCAAGAGATTCTTGATCAGATTCTTAAAGACTCTCTAACCGCTGCAAGTTGGTCTAACACTCGGCCTTTCAAGGTTGCAGTGGCCAGCGGACAGACCCGTGATCGAATTAGTTCGGAGTTTTTATCTCGTTGGGCTGTTCTCTCGCGAATTTTGCGAAAAGGTTTTATCCATAAGCTTCGAATTATCTACTCTCGTTATGGATTGCCAACAAGTAATCGAAGCATCGCAAAACCATATCCGGCAGAGCTTAAGCCGCGATCAGAAAGAGTTGGTAGGGAACTCTATGAACTTTTTGGAGTAAAGCGAGGCGACAGAACCGCGCGTGATCAGCAGTGGGCCAAAAACTATTCTTTTTTTGGCGCTCCCGTTGAGCTATTTATCTACATACACAAGAGCCTTCACATTTACGCAGCATCTGATGCGGGTTTGATGATGTCGAATCTGATACTTTCTGCACACTCTCACGGACTGGGCACCTGCGCTCAGGGCGCCGTAGCAATTTGGGATGATGCGGTCCGCCGAGAGTTTGATATTTCTAAGGATTACCGATTGCTTTGCGGGATAGCAATTGGCTATCCAAGTGACTCCCCTGTTAACTCTTTTCAGGCACATAGAATTGATGTAGAAGAAATGGTTGTGACCCCAAGGAATTCACAGTAGTTGCAACCCGAAACAAAGTAATTCTCCATTTAATAGTTTGAAATAGAAATGAGGCAGCCATGACACGAGCGAAGGTTTTAGAGTGGAGTGGAGTTGTCACTGCAATTGTTTACTCAATGTTGATTGCAGCCAACATCGGGGCTGAGTTCATTGGTTTTACCCTTTTGCTGAGCTCCTCGGTACTCATTGGAATTTGGGCAAAAATTAGCGGACACAATGGAATCCTCTTTCTTCAATTTTTTTATGCAACCGCTGGAGTAATTGGGATGATTCGCTGGTTTAACTAACTAGCCATTACTACATTGCTCTAGAGTATGAACATGCAGAAAAAAGCTGAAACCTCGGTTCCTATTCACCCAATTCTTCAATCCCGCTGGAGCCCGCGCTCATTTGAACCTCAAGCAACTATTTCAACAGAAGAGATGACAGCATTTTTAGAAGCTGCCAGATGGGCACCTTCGTCATATAACTTCCAGCCGTGGCGTTTTATTATTTCAAGGCAAGGCGATGCAAATTTTAAGAAAATCTGTGAAGCACTTTCTGGTTTTAATCAGGTATGGGCTCCTACGGCATCGGCTTTAGTAGCAGTAATTGTTGAGCAAAAAACAGAAGGCCACATCTTCCCTCCGATAGCCTTATTTGACACAGGATTGGCTGTTTCACAACTTACTATCGAAGCTCACCATCGAGGATTTATTGTTCACCAGATGATTGGTTTTGATAAAGAAAAAATGAACACAACATTTGATATTTCCGGACAGCGTGATTGCATCGTGATTCTGGCTATTGGACGACAGAGTCAAGCTGAAAATCTTCCAGAGGGGCAAGCTAGAGAGCGAGAATCAATGCCGCGTGAGCGCCAACAACTTTCAGAGTTAATAATCGCAGGAGATCTTTAAGTTCTTCAAGTTTGTGAATGAGCAAATCACCGAATGAATCTGAACGATCTCGCTTGGCCTGATCAGAGTTGTGTCGTTACTTTTGTTGGGCCTTTAGTCCTTCTATAAATGTAAGAGAGTTATGAAAGATCAATTCTTGGTCGTAATCCATGGTTGCTACATGGTAACTATTCATAAGTTCAATTCGATTCTTTTCTACTGACCCAATCTCCTTAAGAACTATCTCTGTATTACTAACAGGCAACGTGTGATCAGATACCGAGTGAAAAAGTTGAAGAGGTATTTTTATTGCAGGCAAATTATGCCGTGTAATCCGAAGCATTTTTAGAAGTTGATGGACACCCCGTGTTGGTAGTGCGTCATAACCCCATTCTGTGATTCCGGGGCGTTTAATGTCATCTCCAACACTTTTACGAAGACGCTGGAACCTAGATAAAAAGTAGGCTAACTCTGCAGGTACGCCGCGAACATGAATCATAGGATTTACCAAAATCATCCCGACTATGTTTTTCTGGTTAATCTCTTCATTGGCCATAGATGCGGCCACATTTAGGATCGTGCCACCTCCCATTGAAAGCCCGATCAAAATTATTGTGTCGCATGATTGTGACACCTGTTCTATTTCAAAAATCACTTTTGCTGGCCACTCTTGCCACTTCACTGCATTCAAATCTTCAACGTTAGTTCCGTGGCCTGGCAACAATGGAACTCTCACGGTGTAGCCCTTTGAGTTTAAGAACTCTCCCCATGGGCGCATGGATGCTGGCGACCCTGTAAAGCCATGAACCAAAATAATTCCAATTCTTGAATTTTCGCCATGTCCTGCCGCTGCCCAATCATTGATCCAACCCTTAGGTGCACCCGTTATTGCCATGCGTTGAGAGTACTGCTCACGCTAGTTGATTACTAAGTATGGCCCACTGCTTTACTAAATTCTTCGCCGCTCCAGAATCAACGGCCTCTGTAGCTCTTGCTAAACCTAATTCAATTCTTTCCTTAACATTAATGTCAGAACGCCCTTCATATGCTGCGATTGCAGCAGCGGCGTTAAGTAGGACGGCATCTCGTGGCGCTCCTGACTCACCTTCAAAAATTGCCATTGTAATGCTGGCATTGTGGGCACTATCGCCGCCTCGAAGATTTGAAATCGGTGAGCGTGAAATTTCAAACTCTGTTGGATCTATTTTTTCAGTTGAGATTTTGTCATGCGAAAGTGTGGAAATAGTTGTGGTCGACGCCAGAGTAATCTCATCAATTCCATCATCTCCCCTAAAAACAAAACCGTCAACGCCTTTTTCAAGAAGAACTTGTGCCATCACTGGCAACATTTTCTCACTTGATACGCCAATTGCCGCCGCCTTTGGTGAGGCCGGATTTGCCAAGGGGCCCAAGATATTAAAAACCGTTGGCACGCCCAACTCTTTTCTTGCATTAGCAGCAAAGCGCATGGCAGGATGAAAAACCGGTGCAAAACAAAAACCAATGCCAAGTTGATCAAAGGTTGCCTCAACACCTTTTCCATCCAGATTTATTGTGATTCCAAGACTTTCAAGCAGATCAGCCGATCCAGATTTTGACGTTGCAGCACGATTTCCATGCTTAATCACCTTAACGCCAGCAGCAGCTGCGATAATCGCAGCAGTTGTTGAAATATTGATTGTGTTTGCGCCATCTCCTCCCGTGCCGACTGTGTCGACCGCCCTTTCTGAAATAGAAATAGGGCTGGAATACCGATACATCTGAGAAACCAACGCTCCGATTTCCTGAGCAGTTTCACCTTTGGTTTTTAAGGAGAGCAAAAATCTTTTGATCTGTTCATCTGAAGTTTGACCCGTAAGAATTTCATTCATGCACCATTGAATAGCTTCAACTGATAAATCTCGGCCAAAATCTAATTCACCTAAATACTCTTGCCACAGATTCTGACTCATAATCTAGGTTAAGCAGTAGCTGGCGCTGCTCCGCGCAGTAACTCAGCCGCCGTTTTTGCAAGTGTGAATGGATCAATTGGATGGACTACTGATGCCTCAGCCAGTGACCAAGCAGCAAGCCAAGAATCTTCTTGTCTGCCCGTAATCACCAAAACTGGCGGGCAGTTGAAGACTTCATCTTTTAGTTGTCGGGCCACTCCCAATCCACCCTCTGGTGAAGTCTCTCCATCGAGGATAAATAGATCTGCTCTAAAGCCTCCTGAGAGATTTTTGGTATCTACATAAGCCCTTAAGGCTGGCGCCGTAGCAAACTCATGGAATTCATGTTCTGGAAGGTCTTTAGCTGCGCGTTTTCCTAGTGCAGAAATTACAGAGGCGCGAACAGAGGAATCATCTGAGTAGACAATGATCTGTTTTTTTGTTTCGGCCATAGGTAAAAGTCTATTGCCAGACACACCTTGTTTTGCCCATTTATTGATCCAAAAAATGCTCCTATTAAGGTGATCGGTTTCACGCGATAGGCCTTCAAATCGATGGGGTTTGAGGGGTAGCCGGGCAGACGGGAGCAGTATTTTCGGGAATAATCTCCCCCATGACCAGCAACGTTGACCATCACAAAATTACGCGTCCAAATGCCGTAGCAGTTGGAACGATCGTCTGGCTCTCAAGTGAGTTAATGTTTTTTGCCGCTCTCTTTGCAATGTACTTCACAATTCGAGCGGTACAAGGCCCAAGTATCTGGGGCGAATCAACTGTACTTTTGGACATACCTTTTGCAGCTTTCAATACAACAATCTTAGTTTTGTCTTCTGTCACGTGTCAGTTTGGTGTTTTCGCCGCAGAGCGCTTTCAAAATCGCAGAACGGGAACAATCTTTCAAATCAGTAAATGGGGAATGAGAGAATGGTTCGCCTTAACTGTTGTAATGGGTGCTTATTTCGTAGCTGGTCAAGTCTATGAATATGCTGTTTTGGTCAGTGAAGGTCTGACACTTTCATCAAATGCCTTCGGCTCAGTTTTTTATGTCACCACTGGATTCCACGGTCTACACGTCATCGGTGGATTAATTGCATTCTTGATTGTGATGGTTCGCGTTGCAAAGGCTCGTAGGTTTACAAGTCAACAGGCAACTACTGCAATTGTTGTTTCTTATTACTGGCACTTCGTCGACGTTGTATGGATCGCTCTTTTCTCTGCGATCTATCTTATTAAGTAGCAAAGGAAAACTGTGAAACGTTTATCACGCTTTCGCCGCCACAAGGCAGCAGCACCTCTCCTGTTGATTATTGCCTTACTGGGCATCGGCGGAACATTTAGTGTTGCAAGTGCTACGACTGCAAACGAGACAAATGCTGTCGAGCGTTCAACCTTGATCGAAGAAGGTCGACAGATTTTCTTAAAGGGTTGCTCTTCTTGCCATGGACTTAATGCAGAAGGTGTTTCTATTGCTCCATCTTTAATTGGCGTCGGCGCTGCATCAGTTGATTTCCAAGTTGGTACAGGACGCATGCCTATGGCCGATATGAGTACACAGGCTATGAGAAAAGCACCTGTCTACACTGAAGAAGAAGTCGCTGCGTTAGCTGCCTACGTTGCATCTCTTGCCCCTGGTCCAGAAATTCCAGGTATGGAACTCCTTAATTTTGAACGAGATGGAAGTACTGCAGAAGGTGGCGAACTATTTAGAAACAACTGCGCGATGTGTCACAACTTCGCTGGTCAAGGTGGAGCTCTTACTCAAGGTAAGTATGCGCCAACAGTGATGGGCGTATTACCAAAACACATTTACGAAGCAATGGTTACTGGTCCACAGGCAATGCCAGTCTTTAATGACAAAACAATTACGCCAGAAGAAAAGCTTTCAATTATCAAGTGGATTAAATCAGCAGAGGCAGAACCAAATCTTGGTGGAGCTTCATTGGGAAGAGTGGGTCCGGTAACAGAGGGGCTACTTGCTTGGACATTAGGTCTTGGTTTACTTATCGGTGTGGCCGTCTGGCTAGCCACGAAGGCGAAATAATAAATGAGCAATCAACTAGAACCGATTAAGGATACTGGCCTTCCAGAACACGTTTACCGCAAATCTGATACCGATCCAAAGGCTGCCGATCGCGCAGAGCGCCAAGTTGCAGCG
>JBIIGW010000112.1:0-2930 GCA_044236295.1 Candidatus Planktophila sp. | reverse complement strand
ATTTTGTGGTGAAGCCACGAGTCTTCCTCCTTATGAACCTTAAACCTCACCTTGAGAGTTATGGCTCACTAATTTTCTATGAGGTGAACTTAAAGCGCGCAAGGGTGATTATCAAACACCGACATGAATTCTTTAACGTGTCGCAAAACAATTAAAAGTGAAGATATTTTTTATTTTACTAGTGGTGCATGTGGCGCCGATAGATCAACTCGTGTCACTTTGCTGTTTTCTGGAAGAGTAAAGATCGTTTTATATACCCTCGTTTTCAACTCATTTTCGGCACTCAATCCCCATTTAACTTCCACGGTTCGTTCGTCTTGGGCAAGAACTAGGTCAAAGAAGCCGGCCCTTTGGACCTTAATTATTTGCAGAGATTGCCTTAACTCTGAATCTAAAGTGGTTAGAAAATTTACTGCTTCTAAAGCCGAAGCAGCATCCACTGCCTCGATCTGCACAAGGTCAGTAGGCAGGCCATTTTGAGGATCGAAGGTTTTTCCATCCAAATCAAAAGCTTTGCCCCTATAAATCGCAACAGGTTCCCGCTCTAAAATTCGAATTGATACGACTCCGTTGATCCAATTGCGTGATACTTCCGCTTTTTTAACCCAAGCAAGGTTTTCAAACTTGCCGGCAATGACTCTGGGCTCAATGCGAGCTAATTTCTCTCCCTTAAACACTCCAGGATTTACATTGGAATTGATTCCTATTATCTCAACACTGCTCACTGTGAAAATTGATGAATACCCAAGAGCGTAAGTCGCTGACAAAAAAAGAAGAATTGGTACAACAATAAATGTAAAGCGTCTTCTCATTTAAGCAAAACGCCTTTGTAAACCTTCAACAATGATTGGGGCCAGCGAACTTACATCACCAGCTCCTAACGTCATGATGACATCGCCTGGTTGGGCAGAGGCTACAACTGAGTCAGTTACTTCAATGAAATTGGGAATATCTTCCCCTTTACTCATTGTGGAGGTAATAAGTCTTGATGTAACTCCTTCAATCGGCTTTTCACTGGCTGCATAAATCTCTAGCACGATTGCTCGATCTGCTTTGTCTAAAGCCTCAGAAAACTTTGATGCAAATGCCTGAGTTCGTGAAAATCGATGAGGTTGAAAAATAACAATGAGTCGACCATCGCCAGCAAATCTTCGCGCAGCATCAAGTGTTACATGTATTTCAGTTGGATGGTGTCCATAATCATCAATTACTCGAACTCCACTAACAGTTCCCTTTAACTCAAATCTGCGACCTGTCCCCCTAAAGATTCCGAGACCAGCCAAAAGTTGAGCAGAGGCCATTCCTAATTTCAAACCAGTAGCTAGTACTGCTGCCGCATTTAACAAGTTATGTTGACCAGGAACTTGCAGTTCAATTGTGCCGATCATTTTTCCATGCCAAATTGCGCGTGCTCTAGAACCCATCGCTAAGAGTTCTATCTGATCTAAGTGCAAATCTGCACTCTCAGTTAGACCATATGAAATAAGTTCAAGTCCTGTATTAGAAACCTGCAGAGATAACCTTGTGGCACCAGAATCATCTGCGCAATAGACAAGGAAACCCTGTCGCGAAATCGTGGCAGCAAAATCCACAAAAGCTTTGTCTACTGCCTCTGGAGTCTCAAAGAAGTCAACGTGATCATGTTCAATATTTGTCACTATTGCGGCAAAGGGGCGATATTCGATAAATGATCCATCTGATTCATCTGCCTCAGCCACAAAAATCTCACCAGTACCCCTGTGCGCATTAGATCCTGAGGCGGTGATATTTCCACCGATAGCAAAGGAAGGATCGACAGAACAAGCTTGAAGTGCCACAGCTAGCATCGAGGAAGTTGTGGTTTTACCGTGAGTTCCCGCAACTGCAATGCTTTTTGACTCTGACATAAGAATTGAAAGAGTGGAAGCTCTAGTCAACGATTGAATCTGTAACTCTTGGGCACGGATCAACTCAACATTATTTTTAGAAATTGCATTTGAGTACACGACAAGATTTGCCCCGTCCACATTTTCAGAGGCATGCGATGTAGTGATGGTGGCTCCCAAGGCCTTAAGCGCGGATATAACCGATGAATCCTTTGTATCTGAACCTGTTACGGAAATACCATGTGTTAAAGCTATTCGAGCTAACCCGCTCATTCCTGCGCCACCAATACCAATGAAATGAATGCGCTTACCTGCTAACGATGAAAGCGTTGGATTCATTTGTTTACAGCAAATTCTGCTAGTGCAACGATTTTTTCTGCTGCCATTAGGTCCTCGCCACTGCCAGATACAGAAGCTTGAGATGATTCAAGCAACAGCTCCTGAAGGTTTTCCTCAATATATCTAACAGTAAACTGTTTTTGATCAATTACTCTGGCTCTTCCTGCAACAACAAGAGACGTGGCATTGACCATCTGTTCACCGTTTCCGATTGGCAGAGGCACAAAAAGAGCGTAACGCCCTAGAGCACGAAACTCACTACATGTGACCGCACCACTTCGACTAATAATAAGATCTGCCGCCAAATAGGCATCTGCCATCTGATCTACATATGAGACAGCTTGATAGCCATGTAGTGAGGCTGGTAACTGATTCAGGCGTCCCACGGAATGAAGTACCGAATAACCAAGTTTATGAAATTGATCAAGGGAGTTTTCGATGACAGAATTTATTGCTACCGAACCTTGAGATCCACCCATAACAAAAATTAATGGGACCGTAGGTTTGAAACCTAATCTTGTTTTTGCCTGGCTACGGGCCAACATCCAATCTTTACTTGCATTTTCATAAGCAGCAGCGACATCAGATCTGAGAGGAAGTCCCGCCAGAAGAGCGTTAGAAAATCTACCTTTTTCGACAGGATGTGCAACGGCAAGATGTGGAGTAAAAATGGCTCCAACTTTGTTTGCCCAGCCTGGTTTGGCGTTAGCTTCATGGATAACTATT
>JBIIGW010000024.1:0-11088 GCA_044236295.1 Candidatus Planktophila sp. | reverse complement strand
TACTGCATCAAGAATGTTCATATTTTCGATCCTTTTGTCATTTCAATTAAGCACGCGCTTTGGCGGTACAGATTGCGTATTGTGCCACAGACAGGGTTGTAAGCCTAAATCGGGCCCTGGGCCTGGACTTACTCAGGAATTTGAGCGTTCAACTGTTGATATAGGTGGGGACCGGCGGCTACGGTCAAATCAAGTCCGTGCCACTTGCGAGTACTGACAACGACTCCGGCCTCCTCGGCAATTAGCTGAGCGGCTGCCAGATCCCACTCAAATAATCCAGTTTCAAAGTACCCGTCTACTAAACCTGTAGCAACATGACAGATATCAGCTGCGGCAGATCCTATTCGACGCAGATCTCGAATTTTTGGAAGAAGAACGTTCACGATTTTTAACTGCTCAATTCGATTTGTAACATCATAGGCAAATCCTGAAGAAATAAGTGCGCGATTTAATTCAACAGGGTTATTACATGCAATCTTTACATTATTTAGAAATGCACCATTGTCTTTTGAAGCATGCCATGTTGAATTGACTGTGGGTGAATGAACAACACCAACTAATGTCCCATTCTCATCTTTTGCGGCAATCGATACACACCAACCTGGCAGGCCGTAAAAATAGTTCACTGTGCCATCGACTGGATCTATAACCCAGGTGATTCCGCTCTTAGAGGCCCGAGAAGCACCCTCTTCTCCAATAATTCCATCATCGGGTCTTGCCTTTAAAATCGCTTGAACAATTAACTTCTCACTTGCTAGATCCATCTGTGTAGCAATATCTATTGCAGTTGATTTAGTTGTTAAATCCCATGATGCTGGTCGATCCATCAATAAATCACCTGCATCACGTGCGATTGTCAGGGCGAGATCTAGTAATGCCTTTGAATCTGTCATAGACCAAGTCTAACCGCGGTCTAGACTAATACCCATGTTCTCTGCATATTCGACCTTGATGCGCACACCAGGGGGTCTGAAGTTTTCTATCCCAGGCGTCATTGCTCGTATGCCAATTTCGATGGACTCACTTGCTCTGGTATTTATAGTTGTATCGGTTAATGGATCCTATGCAATCGCAGGTGCACTTAGCGCTGCAGCATCAGTTGTCATGTCTATTGCTACACCCGCCTGGTCACGAGTAGCAGATCGCATAGGGCAAAGTGCGATGCTCATAAGAGTGGTGCCAATAAAGATCGCCGGGCTTTGCCTATTTACTTTTTTGGTATTAAATCAGACTCCAACCTGGACATGGTTTGTGGCAATAATCTTTGCTGAAAGCTTTTCAATAAATACTGGTGGACTTGTTCGGCGTCGCTGGCTACACATTTTGAGCCCGGATAAATCATCAACGGCAGAAGATGAGAGTGATCGACACATCGTAAATACGGCCTACTCCTTTGAAGCTTTAATGGATGAAATTGTCTTTATCGCAGGTCCAATAATCGTGACTGCATGTGCTACCTCTATAGCCCCAGCTGCAGGCATTATCGTCGGCATAGTATTTATGGCTGTTGGAGTCCCACTTTTTGTAATGCAGAAATCAACTGAGCCACCAGCAACCCCTAAAAGAATTGTTGATCCGCATCCAGCAGTCATTAGAAACAAGCAGGTACAGGCTGTTGTTTTTCCTACTGTTTTGTTGGGGGGGTTCTTTGGGTCGATTGCTATCGTGACAGTTGCTTTTGCTCAAGCCCGAGGCCAAGAAGATAAAGCTGGAATCTTGTTGGCGATTTGGGCATGCGGAAGCGCAGTTGCAGCAATTGGAGCTGGTGCTATTAAGTGGAAAATTTCTAGCGCTGCACGTTTTCTAATCTTTTTATTCGCCCTAACACTTTTATCAATTCCAATGTTGTTTGTGCATTCCTTGTTCTGGCTTTCCGTTGCATTGTTTTTTAATGGATTTGCAGTTGCGCCACTAGTTATAAGTGCATACGGAGTTGCAGAAGCGGCAGTACCTACAGAGCAAATCACAGAAACCTTGACCTGGGTCGTTGCCGGTATGCCACTAGGTGGTGCTATCGCCAGTGCTCTATCCGGTCTGGTCATTGATGAATTTGGCGCAGATTTTGCATACTGGGTCCCCTTGGGTTTTATGATCACCGCTTGCCTAGCCACACTCCCGTACTTCAAGGTTTTTAAGGCCCTCATCGGCTACCCTCGTGCTCGTGACTGAGCTTCGACTAGATGGACGGACCGATGATGGTCTCTATCTGTCTTTGCGAGATCAAGAGGGAGAGCAATACACCGTTCGTGTTAGTGACACTTTGCGTGCAACTGTAAATCAACAGAGATTGAACTCGGTTCCAGATAATGAAGAGCCATCAATTTCGATTAAAGAGATTCAGAGATTGCTTCGAACTGGGCAGACAAGTGAACATATTTCGCGCGAGTACAACGTTTCAATTGAGAAAATCGAGCGCTTTGCAGGGCCAATACTTTCAGAGCGAATCTACATAATTGATCAAGCGCAACAAATTGTCGTACGAAAAGAAATCGATCGTGATCCCGTAACTTTGATCCAAACGATTACTTCACGTCTTGCTCCCCGTGGAATTGATGCCTCAACTTTGTCGTGGGACACATGGCGATTAGAAAATGGAACATGGACCGTTGAACTTCACTATCCACAAACAGGTGGGGTTGGCGTAGCACAGTGGAGTTTTGATCCATTGCTACGCTCACTGACATCAATGGATGAAAATGCGCGCTGGATGATGGGCGATGATCCTGCTCCCCGTCAGCTTTCCAAACCTGGGCTCGTAACAACCGAATCCACACATCCTTCAGAGCGTCGTAGCACCGAAAATCATGGAGTGAGCACAATAGATAAAGATCGCTTTAATGAGTTTGAGGATCTTGAAAGCTTTGATGACGAAAAGATTTCACCCCTCGTTCCACGATTAGCTGTCATCCGCGAAGAGCCAGATGATGAAGCATCCCGTGATGGAATCACTGCACGTGCAAAAGTGCCAAGTTGGGATGAGATTATGTTCGGTATCAAACCAGAGGACAAGTAATCAACTTAGCGTTGTAGTGCAAAAGTTTTTAACTCATTAATCAACTTAGCGTTGTAGTAAACAGTCCAACCTGAGATTCAATCTGACTATCTCCACCGTGATGGCCAATCATTGCCCCTTCTTTGTCTGCGCGATCTGGATCAAGTAATACAACTCCCCCGCGAGCAATTGCAATTACTTCACCCATGCGATCTGATGCATCTTGACTTATTTCTTCACCAAAAATTGCACCTGCGATTGCTTCTTCTCGAGTTAAAACCAAGGCTCTCTCACCCAAGAACTCTTTCCACATGCCAGCAACATCTTCTCGTGCATTTTTGCTATCTGTTTCCAAATAAATATGTCGTGCCCGTGGCTCCCCAGCTATGACACTGACACCGCTAAGTAAAGGATTACCTTGTCCAATAACTATTTTTTCCTCAACATTGACCATGCCATGATCAGATGTAATCCATATACGAGTTCCTTTAGGAACCTCTTTCATCAACTGCTGGGTAAGCTGATCAATCATTGTCAGTGCAGAAAGCCACTTTGGACTACCCACTCCATCGCTATGTCCTGCAGAGTCCAAGTCATTTACGTAGAGATAAACAAATGAAGGTGTTTTTTGTAGCGCAGATTTAGTCTCACTTACAAGATCAGCAGCAACGTTTGCACCTTTGTATTGAGCACCGCGAAAAACTGCCCTTGTAAATCCAGAGTTTTCATATCGTTTTGCTGCGACATGCGTCACGTTAATTCCAGAATCAGATGCTCTTTGAAAAAGAGTCTGAACGGGTTGCCAATTTTCTGGATCCACTCGTTCATCCCATTTAAGAGCGTTAAGTAACCGTCCTCCGCTTCGTGGAACTTGAACCGTGTAACCCAACATTCCATGAGAGCCAGGCATTACACCTGTCGTTAAAGTTGCCAAAGATGTAGCAGTTGTAGTTGGAAATGCAGTGTGTATTACGCCGTGCTTTACCATTCGAGAAATCGTCGGCATTGCATGTGAATATTTTTCTAGAGTATTAAAGCCAAATCCATCAATGAGAAATAGCAGTTCGCGTCCCATTGGAGAAGCACCAATATTTAACGCATCTGCAGCGGTATCCAACCCAAGGGAATTAAAAATTGAAGGGGTTATTTGGGATAAATGCACGTGCATATCTTCCCACGAATGTGTATTAGAGTTTGTCCATGATCAGTGCAATAAAGTATTCATCCGAGGTTGCCCAGGCTTTAAAAACAGGCAAACCGATTGTTGCCCTTGAATCTACGATTATTAGCCATGGCTTGCCTCGTCCCTCAAATCTTGAAGTTGCAAAGGAATGTGAAGCAATAGTTCGAAATGGTGGAGCAGTTCCAGCCACAATCGCATTGCTTGATGGGAAAATTCTTATCGGACTAGAAGCCCACGAACTTGAAGCTATCGCCAATCGCGATGATATTTCAAAGGCATCTATCCGTGATCTAGCAATCATCATCGCCCAAAATAAAAGCGCTGCCACCACCGTGGCTGCCACTGCCCATATTGCTGCAGTTGCTGGCATTAAAGTATTCGCAACAGGTGGATTGGGTGGAGTACATAGAGGAGCATCTGTTTCATTTGATGAGTCAGCAGATCTAACGGCTTTATCTCAACTTGATATGACAGTGGTTTGCGCTGGCGTGAAATCTATCTTGGATGTCCATGCAACACTTGAGAGATTAGAAACTTTGGCCATTGGACTAGTTGGCTACAGAACCAACTCTTTTCCTGGGTTTTATCTAACTGACTCCGGCTTTACTTTAGAACACCGGGTTGAAAGCGCCACAGAGATTGCAGAGATAATCAAAATTCGAACAAATATCGCAACTCAGTTTAAATCTTTAATCGTGGCTAATCCTGTGAAAGTAGAAATGCCCAAAGCCAGACATGATGAGATTCTCGCTAGTGGATTAGCTCGCGCGCAACATGATGGAATAGATGGCAAGGCTGTGACTCCGTTTTTGCTTGAGCACTTTCACAAAGCATCAAATGGCGAGTCACTTAAGATAAATACAGAGATTATTAAATCCAACTGCGCACTTGCCGCAGAGATAGCAGTCGCGCTGTTATGAGAAAAATTCTATGTATCGGCGACATTGCCTTAGATGTAATTTCTCAATTAAAAGAGCCGATTAACTACGGAAACGACACCGCCAGTAAAATTTCAAGCCACCCTGGAGGTCAAGCAGCTAACGTTGCAACCTGGATTACACGAACAAATACCAAGGCACATTTAGTGGCTAGGACTGGAAATGATCCCGTCGGATTTGCCCTGATCTCTGATTTAGATAAATACGGAGTAGAACACTTAAATCTCATGCACTCTGGTCGTCCAACTGGAGTCGTTGTGATTTTGGTTGACTCCAATGGTGAGAGAACAATGTTTCCTGATAACGGCGCAAATGCCGATTTAGAAGTAACAGATCTCCCACCCCTTGATGATATTGATGGTGTTTATCTCAGCGGATACGCACTCCTTGATTTTCGGAGTCGTGAATCAGTGCTTGCAATGATTAAGAAGATTAAATCAGCAGGTAAACCAATTTTCTTTGATCCAACAACTACCGGCGCCATGAAGATAGTTTCTCGAGAAGAGGTTTTATCATGGGTATCTTTAATGGACGGAATACTTTTAAACTCTGAAGAGGCTTTGTATTTAGCAGATGAAACAGATGTTGAAACAGCTGAAAAGAAATTGACGCAGTACACCCCACTAGTTGTAATCAAGTTGGGGTCAAAGGGAGCCATGGGAATGAGTTCACAGGGCTCGGCAAAAGTAACTGCAGTGACAACGAATGTCGTTGACACCACTGGTGCAGGTGATTCATTTGCTGCTGGATTTATTCCAAAATGGCTTGAAACTAGTGACCTAACTCAAGCATTATCTGCCGGCGCTGCTCTTGCGGCAAAGTGTGTTGCATCCGTTGGGGCGCGCCCTCCCCTGAATTAATCGACTATCTTGGCAGAATGCGCACATGGCAAATGCGAAGACGCCCGTGAAAACTGCGGCAAAAGGAAAGAAACCTGCTGGTCCAAAGCCTGGAGAGTTTCCAGGAAAAATAATTGACATAGATGTTTCGAAAGAAGTCTCTGAATCATTTCTAGAGTATGCGTACTCAGTTATTTACTCACGTGCGTTACCTGATGCTCGAGATGGATTAAAGCCGGTACATCGACGCATTCTGCATCAGATGGCAGATATGGGTCTACGACCAGAACGCGGACATGTTAAGAGTGCTCGAGTTGTTGGTGAAGTAATGGGTAAGTTACACCCGCACGGTGATGGTGCTATTTATGATGCTCTTGTTCGTATGGCACAGAGTTTTTCTATGGGCTTGCCATTAATTGATGGCCATGGAAACTTTGGATCACTAGATGCAGGCCCAGCTGCAATGCGTTACACAGAAGCACGGTTGGCTGCTGCTGCAATGGCCATGGTTGCCGAGGCAGATGAGGACACTGTTGATTTTGGACCAAACTATGATGGTCAACTCTCCGAACCAATTGTTTTACCAGCTGCCTATCCAAATCTTTTAGTCAATGGAGGATCAGGAATTGCAGTAGGTATGGCGACAAATATGGCACCACATAATCTCGGTGAAGTTATTGCTGCAACCAAGCATCTAATTGAGAACCCAACAGCAACAGTTAAGCAGTTAATGAAATTTGTACCCGGACCAGACTTTCCAACAGGCGGTGAAATTGTTGGCCTAGAAGGTGTGCGTGAGGCATATGCAACAGGAAAGGGCTCATTTAAAGTAAGAGCATCGGTTGAAATTGAGAAAGTGACATCCCGCAAGATGGGAATAGTTATTAAAGAACTCCCCTACACAATTGGGCCAGAAAAAGTCGTTGAACGCATTGCAGCGCTAGTAAAAAACAAAAAGATTCAAGGAATTAGCGACATCATCGACCTGACCGATGGTCAAACCGGAACAAATGTTGTCATTGAGTTAAAGAATGGATTTGAGCCAGAAGAAGTTCTCGAAAAACTCTACGCGCTCACTCCTATGGAGGATGCATTTGCTATTAACGCAGTCGCACTGGTTAAAGGCAAGCCACAGACTCTTGGGTTAAAGGAGCTTTTGAAAGTATTCATTGATCACCGAATCGAAGTCATTCGGCGCCGATCTGAATTTCGTAAAGCAAAGGCCACATCTAGGCTTGGTTTAGTAGATGGTTTATTAAAGGCGATTATTGACATCGATAAGGTTATAAAGATTATTCGAGCCAGCGATGATGCAGGACAAGCAAAAGATAAGTTAATTAAAGACTTTAAGTTAAACGAGGAGCAGGCAACATATATCTTGGACATGCCACTTCGTCGCTTAACAAAGATGAGTAAAATTGAACTTGAAACTGAGCAAAAGGAACTTAAAACAGTAATCGCAGAGTTAACAAAACTTCTAAAGAGTGAAGATGCGATTAAAGCTCAGGTCTCTCTCGAGTTAACAGCAGTAGGAAAAGCCTTTGCTGCCCCTCGTCGTACACGAATTGGTGCTGCTTAATCTAACTAGATAGACTTGGGTGTGATTTCAACCCAAGCGCTTGAACTTCGTGCCGGTGCACGCCTTTTAGTTAAAGGTGTCACGGTTCGTATTAATGATGGCGATCGAATTGGTTTTGTTGGGCGAAATGGTGCTGGTAAATCAACGTTGGCCAAAGTTCTTGCAGGTGAAACTATGCCTGCAGGTGGTGCGGTAAATCGCACAGGAAAAATTGGATACCTACCGCAAGATCCACGTACCGGTGATGAACCAGGAACAGTGATTGATCGAATTTTATCGGCGCGCGATTTAGATCAGATCGCTTCACGCATGCGCTCTGTGGAAGAAGAGATGGCAACTGCCCAGGGTGAAGCTTTAGAAAAAGCAATGGAGCGATATGGTCGAGTTGAGGCTGAGTTTTCAGCAGCTGGAGGCTATGCCGCATCTGCCGAAGCAGAAGCGATAGCCACTTCCTTAGGAGTTTCAGAGGCAGTATTTTCTAACGAGCTTTCAACTCTTTCTGGCGGACAACGTCGTCGCATCGAACTTGCTCGGATTTTGTTTAGCGGCGCCGAAACACTTTTGCTTGATGAGCCCACTAACCACTTGGACGCAGACTCTATTGTTTGGTTGCGCGAGTTTTTGTCAAAATACTCTGGCGGACTTGTCATCATCTCTCACGATGTGAATTTGATTGAAACCGTTGTAAATAAGGTTTTTTACCTTGATGCAAACCGAAATGTTATAGATGTTTATAACTTAGGCTGGAAGGCTTATCTGCTTCAGCGCGAGCAAGATGAACACCGCCGTAAAAAGGAACGCGCTAATGCAGAAAAGCGAGCTGAGATTTTGCAGAAACAAGGCGAAAAGATGCGAGCTAAGGCATCAAAGGCAACTGCTGCTCAAGGTATGTTGCGTCGCGCAGACAAGCTTCGAAGTAGCTTAGAAGATGTACGCGTCGCAGATAAAGTTGCAAGACTTCGCTTTCCAACCCCCGCGCCATGTGGAAAAACTCCACTTTCTGGTGAGGAACTATCAAAGAACTATGGCTCACTTGAGATTTTTACAGATGTTTCATGCGTGATCGATAAAGGTTCAAGAGTTGTCATTCTTGGACTTAACGGCGCCGGTAAAACGACATTGCTCAGGATTTTAGCCGGCGAGCTTGAATCAGATACCGGAAAAGTTGAACACGGCCACGGGTTGAAAATTGGCTACTACGCTCAGGAGCATGAGTCGTTAGATTTCGAACGAACCATTTTAGAAAACATGATGTCGGCAACTCCGGATATCAATGAACCAACTGCTAGAAATACCTTAGGTTCATTCTTATTTATTGGCGATGACGTACATAAGCCGGTCAAAGTCTTATCTGGTGGAGAGCGAACTCGATTAGCACTTGCTGTGCTCGTTGTATCTGCAGCTAACGTTTTACTTCTTGATGAGCCAACAAATAACTTAGATCCAGCATCGCGCGCCGAAATTCTTGGGGCGTTGGCTGAATATCAAGGTTCTGTAATTATGGTCTCTCACGATGAAGGAGCTGTGCAAGCATTGAAGCCAGAGCGTGTGATTTTGTTGCCAGATGGTGATGAAGATCTTTGGAAAGACGAATACTTCGACTTAGTTGCTATCGACTAAACGTCGATATGTTCGCGATCAATCTCTGCATTAGCAATGAACTCTTTACGAGGAGCTACATCACTTCCCATTAAGAGTTCAAACATTGCCTCTGCCGCCGATGCATCCTTAACGGTAATTCTCCGTAAAGTTCTAGCATCTGGGTCCATAGTTGTTTCGCGGAGTTGGTCAGCATCCATTTCACCAAGACCTTTGTAACGCTGAATTGGCTCCTTCCAGCGCTTTCCACTTTTCTTTAAATCAGCCGTAAGTTTTTTCATCTCATCATCTGAATATGTGTAGATGTAGTCGCCCTTCTTGCCTCCCCCGCCCATAACCTCTATGCGGTGCAATGGTGGAATAGCTGCAAATACTCGACCCGAATCAATCAATGGACGCATGTATCGATACATAAGGGTCAGCAAGAGGCAGCGAATGTGTGCGCCATCAACGTCAGCATCTGACATCAAAATGATTCGACCATATCGAGCCGCATCTAAATCAAAAGACTTGCCAGAGCCTGCTCCAATAACTTGAATAATTGAGCCGCACTCTTTGTCTTCTAGCATTTGCGAAAGTGATGCTTTTTGTACATTCAAAATCTTTCCGCGGATCGGCAAAATCGCCTGGAACTCGCTATTGCGCGCCGCCTTTGTTGTACCAAGTGCGGAGTCACCTTCCACAATGAACAGTTCGGTACGAGTTACATCTTCTGAGCGACAGTCTGAAAGCTTTGTTGGAAGCGATGAAGATTCAAGAGCATTTTTTCGACGCTGCAAATCCTTATGTGCTCTAGCGCTAATTCGAGTGCGAGATGCTGCGGCGATCTTTTCCAATACAAGTCGCCCATTGGCCTTATCAATTCGCTTTGTTGTGCCAAAATATTCTTTCATTTTCTCGGCAACGACCGCAGAGACAATTCGTGTAGCAGCTGCAGTTCCTAATACCTCTTTAGTCTGACCTTCAAACTGTGGCTCAGACATACGGACAGTGACGACTGCAGTTAAACCCTCAAGCACGTCATCTTTGATTACATCGATTTCTTTGTTTGAAAGTGTTTTTGTCGATCGAAGTGCCTCATTGACAACTTTTACCAGTGCACGTTCAAAACCAAGAACGTGAGTTCCACCTTTTGGAGTTGCAATGATATTTACAAAAGAACGTTGAGTGGTTTCAAAACCATTTCCCCATTTCATGGCGATATCAACTTCCATATCGCGCTCAACCTCTGTTGAAACCATATGGCCTTTATCGTCTAAAACCGGCACTGTTTCTTGATAATGCCCAGTTCCATAAATTCGAATGACATCGCCTACAGCCTCATCTGGCTGCAAGAAATTACAGTATTCAGTAATTCCACTCTTGTGGTAAAAAGTTTCGGTCGTCTTGGCCTTAGTACGGTTATCGTTAACAATAAGAGTGAGCCCTGGGACTAAATATGATGTTTGGCGGGCACGATCATAAACATCGTTTAAATCTAACTCTGCTTCCTTCAAAAAGATTTGGCGATCACTCCACCATTTAATTCTTGTTCCCGTAACTTTCGAAGAAATCTTTCCTATAACGCGCAAACCAGACTTTGGTTGAAAAGGGGCCTTTGGACCATCACCATCAAATATTCCAGCAGTACCTCGCTGAAAAGACATCCAGTAAATCTTGCCATCGCGGTCAACTTCGACATCTAGTCTGGAAGCAAGAGCGTTTACAACCGATGCACCAACACCATGGAGACCTCCTGATGCAGCATAAGAGCCTCCACCAAACTTTCCACCTGCATGTAGTTTGGTAAGTACAACTTCAACACCAGTTAATCCTGTTTTGGCTTCTTTATCGACTGGAATTCCGCGACCATCATCATGGACTTCAACGGAACCATCGGATTCAAGATTGATCTCAATTTTTTTACAGTGGCCCGCCAAAGATTCATCGACAGAGTTATCAATAATCTCCCAGAGACA
>JBIIGW010000022.1:0-11338 GCA_044236295.1 Candidatus Planktophila sp. | reverse complement strand
CTAAGAAGCGTCGTACAACTTTAGAACGTGCCAGCGGTTATCGCGGCCAACGTTCTCGTCTTTTCACAAAGGCGAAAGAACAAGTTACGCACTCTATGGTTTATGCCTTTAATGACCGTAAAGATAAGAAAGGCGATTTCCGTCGCTTATGGATCCAGAGAATTAACGCAGGTTGCCGCGAACATGGCCTTACCTATAACCGTTTCATCCAAGGTCTTAAAGCATCTGGTGTAGAGGTAGATCGTCGCGTTCTTTCAGAACTTGCAACTAATGATCCAGCTACTTTTAAGACACTTGTAGATGTAGCTCGCAAGAGCCTTGCATCAGCATAAAATCTTCTAATGATAGAGAGCCTTAACTCGCCGCATATCGCGCGAGTTAAGGCTCTTATTAGTTCTCGCGGTGTAAAAGAGCGAAGAAACTCTGGTCTGTTTGTTGCTGAAGGGTTGCAATGTGCAAAAGAGGCGTTGTCGACCTCAGATAACAAGAGTGGTTTCAAAGGTCCATTAATTGAAACATTATTTTTGACTAGCAATGGGCGTGCCAAACTAGAGCAAGTTAAGGATCTTCACCTAGATAATGCAACAAATATCATCGACGTGAGCGATGAAGTCATGAAGGAAATGTCTGAGACGATTACTCCTCAAGGAGTTCTTGCGATTTGCTCTATAACAAAAAGTGAAATTTCCTCGATAAAACTCAATGGAAACCGTCGCTACATATACCTCTCAGAAATTCAAGACCCAGGCAATGCGGGAACAATTTTGAGGTCAGCTGATGCTTTTGGGATAGATGGTGTGATCACCTCTCCGGGGAGTGTAGACATGTTTTCACCAAAGGTAGTTCGAAGCACTGCTGGTTCGCTATGGCATATTCCTGTATTTGAATCGGTAGGGCTTGCAGAGATTTTGAAATCAGATTTACAAGCGATATCTCTTGGTGCAGAAGGTGAAAAACCTTTGAGTGATTTTGAACCAAGTGGAGATGTAGTCGCAATATTTGGCAATGAAGCCCGCGGGCTTTCATCCATAGAATCAATGAATGGGGTTGAGATCGTAAACATTCCCATGCCGGGAGATGCAGAAAGTCTTAACTTATCGGCTGCTGCAACGATAGTGATGTATCACTTATCTTTGTTATCACCCAAGTAAATCTACTTCAGGGCCACACTCAGGGCGATTGTGTGGGCCCAAAACCTTCGAATATCCCGACCTAGCAAAGACTCAACAGATAGAATTAGTACATGCGCGCCGAAGAGATATCAGCATGGGTAAAAGATGCGCAAGAGGCGTGTGCATCAGCTAAGGATCTTGATTCGCTTAAGTTAGTACGAACGGCTCATGCGGGGGATAAGTCACCGGTAGCCCTTGCATCCCGAGCCCTTGGCTCCATGTCTGCCGACGACAAAGTGGTTTTTGGAAAGTTAATCGGCGAGGCCAAGGCTTCGATTTCTGAATTAATATCAGTTGCAACAAAAAGGTTGGAAGCACAACGAGATAAGAAGATACTTCTGGAAGAGGTTGTAGATATCTCTCTTCCGGTAAACCGCGGACACCGCGGGGGACTTCACCCAATCACGATCATAAAAAATGAAGTCTCTGATTTCTTCATTGAGCAGGGATTTTCAGTCGAAGAGGGACCAGAGCTTGAATCAGGATGGCTCAATTTCGATTCACTAAATATTCCAGCCGATCACCCTGCTCGGACCATGCAAGACACATTTTTTATTGAGCCGGTTGAATCAGGGATGGTTCTTAGAACACACACATCACCTGTTCAAGTGAGAACGATGCTGACTCAGGAACCACCAATTTATATTGTGTGTCCTGGACGCACTTTTCGGGCAGATGAACTCGATGCAACCCATAGTCCTGTCTTTCATCAGGTAGAGGGTTTGGTTATCGATAAGGGAATAACTATGGCTCATCTCAAGGGAACTCTAGATAACTTCGCACGGCATATGTTTGGCCCAGATGTAACAACTCGCTTAAGACCGTCTTTTTTTCCATTTACTGAGCCAAGCGCCGAAGTTGATGTTTTTTTCAACAATCGTTGGATTGAATGGGGCGGCTGCGGAATGGTTAATCCTAAAGTTTTGGCAACATGTGGAATCGATAATGAAATCTATTCTGGTTTTGCATTCGGAATGGGTCTAGAAAGAACATTAATGGTCAGGCACGGTATTACCGATATGCATGACATTGTTGAAGGTGACATTAGGTTTACTCGTCAGTTTGGAGTTGGTCTCTAGTGCGCGCTCCCTTATCGTGGATAAAGGAATTTGTTGAAATTCCGAAAGAGATAACTCCCGAGCAAATTGCAGAGGCGCTTATTCGTGTGGGTTTTGAAGTTGAAGAGATAATCAAGCAGGGCGCAGACTTAACCGGGCCGCTTAAATTTGCGAAGGTACTTTCAATAGAAGAACTCACCGAACATAAAAAACCGATTCGCTATGTTGGACTTGATTGCGGCGAGGGATCAGAACGCTTTGTTATTTGCGGTGCAACAAATTTTGCGGTTGGAGATGTTGTTGTTGCTGCATTGCCAGGCGCGGTGCTACCAGGTGCATTCGCAATTTCAGCCCGTGAAACTTACGGTAAAACTTCAAATGGAATGATCTGCTCTGGGCGAGAATTAGGTTTAAATGACGATCACGCAGGAATCTTAGTTTTTGACCAAGCTCAAGCTCCTGTTGGCATTGATGCCATCGAAGCACTACAGATCAATGATGTAATTTTTGACATCGCAGTAAATCCTGATCGTGGGTATGCCTTAAGTATGCGTGGAATTTCTCGAGAAGTTGGGGCATCATTGGGTTTGGCTTTTAAAGATCCTGTTGAGGGCTTACGCGAACTTACTTTCCCTGAAACAGGCAAGGGCGTCAAAGCAAAAATCGAAGATAAATCAACAGCATCTGTTTTCTACTTACGAACTTTAAGTAATTTTGAACCCTCCGCAAAGACGCCGCTTTGGATGCGCAGACGAATAGAGAAGGCAGGAATGCGCTCTATTTCTTTGGTTGTTGATATTACAAATTATGTAATGCTTGAATTAGGTCAGCCACTTCATGCATTCGATAAATCCAAGATAAAAGGTGGTTTAACCATCAAACGAGCTATTAAAACTTCTAAGTTTTTTACGTTGGATGGTCAAGAACGAACATTAGACCCCGATGATCTAATGGTCTGCGATGACGAACAACCACTTTCAATAGCGGGAACTATGGGTGGTCAGTATTCTGAGATATCCGAATCTACGACCGAGATTGCTCTTGAGGCCGCAGTCTTTGACCAGATTTGCATCGCGAAGAATTCACGCAGACATAAGCTCTCATCTGAGGCATCTCGACGATTAGAACGCGGAGTGGATCCTTACCTTCCGCAGTATGCCTCGGCTCGATTTGTTCAACTTCTCACAGAAAATAGCTCGGCTGTACATGTTGCCACTGTTGTTGATGGTAAACCCACCTTGCCCAACAAAATAACGATGGATCCGGATTATGTCTCTAAGGTTTTGGGCTTCACAGTAAGTGCAAAAGATGTTGCACAACACCTTAGAACTGTGGGGTGTGAGGTAGATGAGAAGAGTTTTTCTGTTCAACCTCCGTCATGGAGATTAGATCTACATACACCAGCCGATCTAACAGAAGAAGTAGCGCGAATGATTGGCTATGACAAAATCCCTTCAGTCCTTCCACCGCGTCCGCTTCATGCCACTCTTACACCTTCTCAAAAAAGACGTAGAAGTATCTCTCTATATCTTGCTAATCAGGGTTTCGCCGAGGTTCAAACGTTTCCGTTTACGAATCAGACAACAATTGATTCGATGGGTTTTCTCGGTGAGCGTGCAGCAACTTACAAATTAGCAAACCCAATGTCAGATGAACTACCGCTCATGCGTGTCCACTTAGTTCCAGGGTTAATCGAAGTTGCTTCTAGAAACATCAGCAGGGGCGCAAAGGATTTTGCCATATTTGAGATGGGCTCAATATTTCGCAGCTCTCAGGTGCTAAAGCCAGCTATTTCTCCCAAATTGGGAAAGCGTCCCTCTCCAAAGGAAATAGAAGCAATATTTGCTTCTATTCCAACTCAGGGCTTCCATGTGGCTGGTTTGCTTGTTGGAAAGACTGAACATGAAGATTGGCAAGGTAAGGCTCGTAGTTTTGGTTGGCAAGATGCCATCTCTTATGTTCAAGAGATTCTTGACCTATGCAATTTGCAATGGAGCGTAGCGCGATCAGATTTTGCGCCTTGGCATCCTGGGCGGTGTGCAGAAATTCTTGTGGATGGTAAGGCTGTTGCCCACGCAGGTGAACTGCATCCCCGAATAATTGCAGCATATGGATTACCGGAACGAAGCGCAGCTTTTGCCGTTGCTTTAAATGCATTGCCACCTTCGCAACTGGTTCGACCAAACACTGTTGGGACGATGCCGGCTGCGCTCCAAGACGTGGCGTTGATAGTTGATGAAAGCGTAAGCGCCAAAGATGTTGAAGAAGCATTGCGAAAGGGGGCTGGACCTTTATTGGAGTCAGTAACACTTTTCGATCGCTACGACAAAATAGGTGGTGGCAAAATCTCATTGGCTTTTACCTTAGTTTTTCGAGATCCAACCCGAACCCTTACAGGTGAGGAAGTAAGTGCAATGCGTGAGAGTGCAACCCTTATGGCCTCCAAGACCTGTGGAGCTATCCTGCGTACCGCATAATTATGCATAAGATTGCATAATTATCCGTACTGATTTATAATATGAACTATGAATATTGGTGTTATTGGTGGTAGCGGATATGCCGGCGGGGAACTCTTACGGTTGCTCTCTCTCCATCCTCTTTTTGATGTAAAGGCAGTTGGCGCACACTCCCAAGCAGGAGAATTGATCATTTCAGTTCATCCGCAACTACAAAACTATGGGCAAACACGCTTTGTAAAAAATGAAGATGTTGATTTCAAAAATCTAGACTTGGTTTTTCTTGCACTACCTCATGGTGAATCGGCAGCAATAGTGGAAAAGATTCCATCATCAGTAAAAATCATTGATCTTGGTGCTGACTTTAGATTAAGCGACAAATCAGCTTGGGAAAAATACTATGGGGGAGCTTATGCAGGCACGTGGGTCTATGGATTACCAGAGTTATCACCATCTCAGAAGGAGTCAATTTCTAATCAAACCAGAGTAGCTAACCCCGGATGTTATGCAACCTCGATTTCACTAGGGTTAGCACCAGCAATCGGATTTATTGATTCAACTGACATAGTTGTAGTAGCTGCATCCGGAACAACTGGTGCTGGTAGAAATGCAAAAATCAATCTCATTGCAAGTGAGGTTATGGGTTCTCTCACCTCTTACAAATTCGGCGGTGTTCATCAGCACACTCCAGAGATCGAACAAGCGATTACATCTCTTGGTAAAGAGAGAGCCAAAATATCCTTTACACCAATTCTGGCGCCAATGCCTCGCGGAATACTTGCAACAATAACTGCCAAATTAACCAAGCAGATCTCAGTTGAAAAACTGCATCAGGCCTTTACGACTTACTATGAGCTTGCACCTTTTGTATCTGTTCTTCCGCTTGGACAGCTCCCAAAGACAAGTGCAGTCACAGGAACCAACAAAGCAATGATGCAGATTGCAATTGATGAAAATACAAATCGCATGGTTGTCTCAGTTGCAATAGATAATCTTGGTAAAGGAGCGGCAGGTCAGGCGATCCAAAATGCAAATATCGTTGTTGGTATCGATGAAACGACTGGGTTGCTTCATGACGGGATTGGCGCGTGAAACTTCCTGAAGGATTTATCTCCGGGGCAACTGCGGCCGGTCTAAAAAGTAACGGAGCTTTAGATCTGACAATTATTCAAAATCTTGGTCCGCAATTTCTTTGTGCAGCAGTCTTTACTTCTAATAAGGTTGTTGCAGCTCCCGTAATTTGGTCCAGACAGGTTGCTTCGCAGGGAATGGCCAGAGCTATAGTTCTGAATTCAGGCGGCGCAAACGCTTGCACAGGTCCGCAAGGGTTCGCAGATACCCATGAAACCGCAGAATATGTTGGCAAGGTTTTAGAGATATCTTCGAGTGAAGTCCTAGTCTGCTCCACCGGAATTATTGGTGAGTTTCTTCCAATGAAGAAGATTCTTGGTGGTATTTCGCAGATTTCATCATCGATGAATAATGATGGTCTTGCTCATAGCGCCCAAGCGATTATGACGACTGACTCTGTTGCCAAGATTGCTAATCTAGCCGGTGATGGCTTTACGTTTTCAGGGATTGCAAAAGGTGCAGGAATGCTTGCGCCGGCATTGGCTACAATGCTCTGCGTTGTGATGACAGATGCAGTTGTATCAGAAAATGCACAAAGCATCTTTAAAGAAGTAACAGATCGAACATTTAATCGCATGGACTCTGATGGCTGTACTTCAACAAATGACACTGTTGTTTTCATGTCATCAGGAGCGAGTGGAATTTCACTTCCTGATCAGCAATTGACACATTCTCTTACGGGAATTTGCACAGATTTAGTTGCTCAATTGATCGCAGATGCAGAAGGTTCATCAAAAACGGTAGAGATCAATGTTAAAAACGCTTATTCAGAAAATGATGCTGTTGAGATTGCCCGTGCATGCGCGCGAAACAATCTTCTTAAGGCTGCAATTTTCGGAGGAGATCCTAATTGGGGCCGGGTTTTAGCTGCTGTTGGTACAGCATCGGCTGCCATGAATCCTTTAACTATTGATGTTCGCCTCAATGGCGTGCAAGTGTGTACCGATAGCGCGCCAGATCGGGACAAATCTCTTGTCGATTTCTCAGATCGTTTAGTAACGATCGATATTGATATGAAGTTCGGTTCATCAATGGCTACAGTTCTGACAAATGATTTAACACACGCTTATGTCCACGAGAACTCGGCGTATTCAACATGATTGTTATCAAATATGGTGGAAATGCTATGCGTGATCAAAATGGTGAGTTTGCTCGAGCCATTTCAGAAGCACTTAAAAACGGGTTAGGAATTGTTATTGTCCATGGTGGTGGTCCTCAAATAAATGAAGCGCTAAATAGGGTAGGCATTGCTAGCCAATGGGTTGCAGGATTACGAGTTACATCACAACAAGTTTTTGATATCGTAGAAAATGTCTTAGTAAATGAAGTTGGGCCTGCCCTGGCTATTGCACTGCAAAACGCCGGTGTTAACGCCCATTCCATTTCGGCCCGCGCACTACCGACTATTTTTGCAGAGAAGATTGAAGTTTTTGTTGATGGAAAAATACAAGAGGTAGGCTTCGTGGGCAAAGTCACTCGCGTGGATCCGGCACAAGTTATGCAACTACTCAATGAACAAATCACGCCAATTATTGCTCCGATCTCGGCTTCAGAAGATGGTGCAACTGGATTTAATGTAAATGCTGATTCGGCCGCCGCCGCTATCGCCTCTGGTTTGAATGCATCGGTCCTAATAATCATGACTGACGTTTCAGGCATTTATCGTAACTGGCCAGATGAATCATCAATTATTAACACCATAACTGCAGACGAGTTAGATTCGATCAAAGAGACATTTAGTGATGGAATGTTGCCCAAAGTTCAAGCAACTTTGGACGCATTGACCTATGGAGTGAAATCCGTGCGAATAATTGATGGAACTGATCCTAAATCTCTGGCTAACGCATTAGCGGGCCATGGCGGAACATTGGTCACAGCATGAGAAACAAACAGTATGGAGTTCGATGGACCAAGGCTCTCCAAAACAACTATGGAACGCCTGCAATAACACTTGTAAAGGGAAAGGGTTTAATCGTTCAGGATAGTGAAGGTAAAAGCTACCTTGATTTTCTTGGCGGTATAGCAACAAACATTTTGGGACATGCTCATCCAAGTATTGTGAGCGCTGTATCTAAGCAAGTAAGAACCCTTGGCCACGTTAGTAATTTCTATTCACATCCTAACGCCGTCGCATTGGCTGAAAAACTGGGAGCATTTACAGGCACTAAGGGTGCGAAAGTTTTCTTTTGTCAGTCTGGGGCTGAAGCAAATGAAGCTGCAATAAAACTTTCACGTAAGACCGGACGTAGCCATATCGTTGCGACGCAAGGTTCTTTTCATGGTCGGACTATGGGAGCACTTTCTCTAACTGGTCAACCATCAAAACGCGAACCATTCTTACCGTTGTTAAAAAATGTGAAGCATGTTCCATTTGGCGACATAGAAGCTATGCGACGCTGCATTTCAAAAAAGACCGCAATGGTAATTGTTGAACCGATCATGGGGGAGGCTGGGGTCATAGTTCCACCAGATGATTATTTGCAGCAGTTGCGTCAATTGTGTGACAAATCAGGGTGTCTTCTAGTTATTGATGCAGTGCAAACTGGTATGGGAAGAACCGGCGCTTGGTTCGGTTATGAATATTCAGGCATTACTCCCGATGTCATTACCGTTGCCAAAGGATTAGGTGGTGGTTTACCTCTAGGAGCGATGATTGCGCTGGGTAAGGCTGCGGATCTATTTCAGCCAGGTGAGCACGGATCAACATTTGGAGGAAATCCAGTCACTACAGCTGCAGCTCTTGCCGCGATTAAGACGATTGAAAGCAAGCAGTTACTTAAGAAGGTTAAAAAACAAGGTCGCGTTTTGATCCAGGAGCTCGCAATGATCGAAGGGGTTCAACAAGTACGCGGTGCTGGGCTTCTCATCGGTATCGAACTGGGCAGCGCTACCGCCCAAGAGATCACCCAAAAACTACTTGACCGAGGTGTGTTAGTTAATGCAGCTAACACTACGACTATTCGAATAGCACCTGCTTTGATCGTCAGTGACGCACAAATAAAGAAGTTCATCACTATTTTTAGAGAGGTGCTAATTCATGGCAATTAATACACACTCTGTCTCTGCCAGACGAGCAAAGGCGATTTCATTGATTGAAAGCGGGAAAGTACATTCACAACATGACCTCGTTGTGTTACTAAAAAAGAGTGGATATGAGGTTACGCAAGCGACTGCAAGTCGTGATCTAGAAGAAATAGGTGCAGTTCGATCACGCAACAATAAGGGAGAAAGTACATATCAAATTAGAGATTCCAGTGATAGTGCGATTGCGCGAAGCGTCCCCGTTCCATCGAAATTGATTTTATCTGTTGATTCAAGCGCCAATTTGGCTGTCATTCATACCCCACCCGGTGCGGCGCAATTCCTTGCTAGTTCGCTAGATCATGCAGATTTAACTGGGGTAATTGGAACTATCGCCGGAGACGACACGATAATTTTAGTTTCAAAGAAAGCCACCGGTGGGGCACACTTAGCCAAAGAAATTCTCGCTTATGCCCAATCTGAAGGAAAGAGGAAGTAATGGCTCTCTGGGGCGGTCGATTTTCGGAAGCACCGCAAGACAGCGTCTTTGCCCTTTCTAGAAGCGTGCATTTTGATTGGCGGCTTGCTCCCTATGACATTAGATCCTCCAAGGCGCATCTTGCAGTTCTTGAGAGAAATAAACTTATCGAATCAAAAGATGCTTCTAAAATCTTGAAAGCTCTTAATGAATTGGCCGATGAAGTCGTCAATGGAAAATTTGCTCCTATTGATACCGATGAAGATGTCCACAGCGCTTTAGAGCGGGGTTTGACAGAAAAAATCGGTTCAGTGGGCGGTGCACTAAGAGCCGGACGCTCCAGAAATGATCAAGTAACTACAGATCTGCGATTGTTTTCTATTGATCACATGCTTCAAGTTGCGGGTTTAGTTGTAAAACTTCAAGAGGCGATATTGGCTAAAGCCGCCGAATACGTAGATGACCCTGCACCAGGGTTTACACATATTCAACATGCTCAACCACTTTCTTTTGGTCATGAATTAGCAAAGCACGCACATGCTTTCGCCCGGGACTTGGATCGAATAGAAGATTGGTTGACCCGTACCTCCGTTAGTTCGTTAGGCGCCGGTGCACTTTCTGGATCTTCGCTGCCACTTGATCCAGAGTTCACTGCAAAGAATCTTGGTTTTGAAAGCTCTTTCGAAAATAGCATCGACGCTGTCAGCGATCGTGACTATGTTTGTGAGGCACTGTTTATCTTCTCCATGATCGGAAACCACCTCTCTAGAATTGGGGAGGAGTGGACGTTGTGGGCTTCAACTGAGTTTGCATGGGCGCAAGTTGCAGATGCATATTCAACTGGATCATCAATTATGCCTCAGAAGAAAAATCCAGATGTAGCCGAATTGGCACGCGGTAAGGCTGGAAGACATATCGGAAACCTTGTAACAGTACTTACAGTTTTAAAGGCTCTTCCATTTGCCTATAACCGAGATCTTCAAGAGGATAAAGAACCACTCTTTGATAGTTTCGACACTTTGTTTTTAACTTTACCTGCAGTTACGGGAATGATCGCAACCACAACATTTGACCGCAAAAAAATGGCAGATGCCGCCCCTAAGGGATTTTCATTGGCAACAGAAATTGCAGATTATCTTGTAAGAAAGAACATCCCTTTTGCTGCTGCCCATGAATCTGCTGGTAAGTGTGTTGCACTTTGTGAGAAAACTTCTCGCGAGCTTCACGAATTAACTGCTGCAGAGTTGATTGCAATTCATCCACAGTTAGATGAAGGAGTGCTGACGGTTTTGTCGGTAGATGGGGCGTTGAAATCTCGAACTACGGCCGGCGGAACTGCCCCTGCCTTAGTCAAGGCTCAGATCCAAAGCGCACTGGCAAAAAATGAGATAACCCGCAAAGAAATCTCCCGCACGATCGCCAAGTTTCTAGAGATGATGAGCCAGTGAATTTAATCGAAGATCTGCGTTGGCGAGGTTTGCTCGCGCAATCCACCGATGAAGCAGCCTTGGCTGAGTCTTTGAAGTCCCCTTTGACCTTGTATGTTGGATTTGATCCGACCGCTCCTTCTCTGCATGTTGGAAATCTCGTTGTTTTGTTAGTGCTTCGCCGCTTTCAATTGGCGGGTCACAATCCTTTAGCTTTAGTTGGTGGAGCAACTGGTTTAGTGGGGGACCCGAGTGGTAAAAACGAGGAAAGAACTCTGAATAGTTCTGACATTGTCGCAGAATGGGTCGAGAGAATTAGAAAACAAGTTTCTGCATTTTTGGACTTTGATGCCCAAAAAAATCCGGCCAGAGTAGTCAATAATCTGGATTGGACTCAACCGATGAGTGCAATTGAATTCCTACGCGACATCGGTAAACATTTTAGTGTCAATCAAATGCTTGCCCGTGACTCGGTTTCATCTCGATTAGAGGCCGGTGGAATTAGTTACACCGAGTTTTCATACCAGGTCTTGCAAAGTTTTGATTATCTAGAACTGTATAAAAGATACAACTGCACCCTCCAATTAGGAGGATC
>JBIIGW010000111.1:0-2958 GCA_044236295.1 Candidatus Planktophila sp. | reverse complement strand
ATTCTCAGGGCTTGAAAGAAGGAGAAAAAGATATGCGCAGTTCAAACCCTGTTTTAGGACGGGCGTTTAATCAGCGTGGATACGCTGCATTTGATCCGAGCACGATTAACTCAGACCCAGCAGCGCTAGAGAATTTGTATAACTCACCAGCTGCATCATCACTTCGTACTGGTCGAATGACTATTGATGATGTTGTAACTCGCACAGCTATTCTGTTTGCAGTTCTTGTAACAGTTGGTGCGGGCGCATGGACACTTAACCTCGGTGGCGGAGCGTTAATGCTCGGCTTCATCGGTGGACTTGTTCTTGCCATGGTAAATATTTTTAGCAAGACAGTTAAGCCAGCACTTGTAATCGCATATGCAGCTTTTCAAGGGTTAGCACTTGGAACCCTTAGCAATATGTATAACACCGTTTATGACGGAATCGTAAGCCAAGCAATCTTGGTAACAATTTCGGCATTTGCTGCGATGTTGTTTGCATACAAGAGCGGACGTATTCGCGTAACACCTAAATTTACTAAGGTGTTAATGACAGCCCTTTTGGGTTACTTCGTCTTGGCAATGGTTTCACTCGTTGGATCATTCTTTGGTGCAAGCCTTTATAGCATCGGTGGATTTGGTCTTATTCTTGCAGCTGGTGGAATGGTGCTTGCAGCATTCTTCTTGATTCTAGATTTCGATCAGATTCAAAACAGCATTAATGCAGGAGTTCCACAGACAGAGTCATGGCGAGCAGCTTTTGGACTTATGGTGACAATCGTTTGGTTGTACATGGAAGTTCTTCGCTTGCTATCAATCTTGCGTGGCAACGACTAATTAAAGATCTTCATCGAGGGGCTTCAGGTTTTTAACCTGGGGCCCTTCGGCATTTCTAGTCTCTGGAATTTGATAAGCCAAGTACAAAGCAATTAAGAAAATAGCTGCCGATGCTCCAAATGCAATTCGATAAGAGTAAAGATCTGCAAGCCATCCAATTACAACCGGACCAACAATCATTCCGGCATCTCCAGCCATTTGGAAGACAGCAATAACTTTGCCACCTTTGCCTTTAATTATGTCGCCCACAATACTTGCAGGAACTGTTGCAAGAAAGGCTCCACCAAATCCAAGCACTGCCATGGATAGCAAGAAGATCCAGATATTTGTTGCAAAGGTCAAAAGAAGTACGCCAACCATTACTACGTTAGCTCCAATAATCGAAGCGGCCTTTCGCCCTTTAGAATCTGAAAAGCGGCCACCGCGAAGAAGGAATATTCCTTGCAATATGGCCGAAAGTGCAAGCCCATATCCAACAACTGCCGTTGTGGATTCAAGTTCTTCTGTTACAAAAATAGGAAGTATCGAAGCTCGCAGTCCAAAAAATACCCATGTTGAAATAAATGCCAAAACCAAGGCAATTCGATATGGCTTCATTGCAAAAGCCTGCTTCAAGTTCGTTGACTCTATTTCTTTAGATTTACTTACATGCGGCATAGCTGATTCACCCTTTAAAAACGCAAGTGCCACAACACCGGAAATAAAAAGCATAATTGAATAGACAAAAAATGGTGCACGAAGTGAAATGATGGACAACAGCCCTCCGATAGCAGGACCTGCGATTCCACCTAATATGAATGCACCTTGGTAAACAGATTGAGCATGACCTCTGTGATTGTCATCAACTGCGCGCATGATTACTGACCCTGCGGCCACAGAGAACATCGAAGAACCTAAGCCTCCTGCTGCTCTAAAAACTAGTAGCTGGGTGTAGTTCTGTGCAATACCAGCTAAGAAAGTAAAGAAGGCAACCATAAAGACTCCAGTTGCAAATACTCTTCGCTCACCAAATCGATCGGTCAATGTTCCAGAAATTAGACCAGAAGCAAAACGTGTAATTGCAAAGGCAGAAACCATAAAACCAATTGCTGCGTTATTTACTCCAAAAGATTTTGCAAAGACAGGAATGGCAGGCATAACAATTCCAAAACCTACGGCGACAAAAAAAGATGCCGCAATGAGAATGGAAACCTCTCGCGGCAACCCCTTAAATGGTGATGTGATCAACCCAGTGCTTCTCCTGCCGCATCCTGCTTAGCTTCTGCATACTCTTTATTTGTGCGAAGCGGCATCTCACGAAGCATAAGTGCCAGTAAGAATCCAAGTGCTGTAACAGGGGCAGCTGCATAAAAAACAATGTGGAATGAACTAACGAATGCTTCCAGTGCTGTTGCTTTAATCTCAGGTGGAAGCGTATTTAGCACTGCCGTGTTATCGCTAATCCCCTCTAACTTACTCATATCAAAGCCACTGAGTGCAGCAGGATTTGTTGTGGCAAGTTGGGTGAAATTGCTTTCTAGATAGTGACTAACTCGATTAGTCAAGATACTTCCAAAAATCGCTGTTCCAAATACAGAACCCAATGAGCGGAAGAAAGTGTTAGAACTTGTAGCTACGCCCATGTCTTTAAAGTCAATTGAGTTTTGTAGGGCAATAACAATTGTTTGCATGGAAAGTCCAAGTCCTGCACCCACCATTACGGCATAGATTGATATCTGCCAGAATGGAGTATCTATCTGCAACCGTGTCATCAACAGAATTCCTGCGGTCATTAGGAATGTTCCGGCAACTGGAAAACGCTTGTAGTGACCGTGTTTAGAGATCAATTTTCCAGAAATTATTGAGGTCGTGACAATACCAAGCATCAGAGGGATTAACTTCAATCCTGCGATAGTTGCACTATCACCTTTAACTACCTGCAAATAAAGTGGCAACATGACAATTGCGCCAAACATTCCGGCACCGATTACTGCACCAAGCAATGACGTTAATGAAAATGTGTGATTCTTAAACAGATAGAGAGGAAGAATGGGCTCTTTAGCGCGCTTTTCCCAGAATAAAAACATTACAGCCAAGATCAAACCTGCAATTAAATATCCAACGGTCCTTGGATCTGTCCAACCATTTTGTGGACCAAAGA
>JBIIGW010000110.1:0-2999 GCA_044236295.1 Candidatus Planktophila sp. | reverse complement strand
AAACCAGTGCTCATTGAAAAAAATGGCAAGAGCATCTGTGTTGCACGAGTCGGCCAGGAAGTCTTTGCTGTCGCAGACACGTGTACACATTCAGAAGCGTCGCTTTCCGAAGGGGAGACAGATGGTTTCAAAATCGAATGCTGGCTACACGGTGCAGAGTTTGACCTGCGAACTGGACAAGCTTTAACACTGCCCGCAAATATCGCCTTAGAAACATTTCCTGTAAAAATCGACGGAAACTCCGTCACGGTAGAGATTTAGTAACGAGAGAAGAGAGAAGAAGATGAGCACACTAGAAATCCGTAACCTGCAGGTCTCTGTAAATACAGATGATGGAATGGTCGAGATCCTGAAGGGAGTAGATCTAACTATCAAGTCAGGTGAGACTCATGCAATCATGGGTCCAAATGGTTCAGGAAAATCAACTCTTGCTTACTCAATCGCAGGACATCCTAAGTACACAATTACAGGTGGGACGGTTACTTTGGATGGCGCCGATGTTCTTGAAATGAGTGTTGATGAACGCGCAAAGGCAGGATTGTTTCTAGCGATGCAGTATCCGGTAGAAGTTCCGGGCGTTTCTGTCTCGAATTTTCTTCGCACCGCTGCAACTGCACTGCGCGGAGAGGCTCCAAAGCTTCGAACATGGGTAGGCGAAGTTAAAACAGCAATGGAAGCTTTAAGCATGGATCCAGCATTTGCAACGAGAAATGTTAACGAGGGCTTTTCTGGTGGAGAAAAGAAGCGTCATGAGATCATGCAACTAGAACTTCTTAAGCCAAAGATGGCTATTCTGGATGAGACCGACTCTGGTCTAGATGTTGATGCATTACGTATCGTTTCAGAAGGTGTCAATCGCGCAAAGGATGCAAATGACCTTGGCGTAATTTTGATTACTCACTACACAAGGATCCTTCGTTACATAAAGCCTGACTTTGTTCATGTCTTTGCCAATGGTCGAATTGTGGAACAAGGTGGACCTGAGTTGGCTGAGAAACTTGAAGCTAACGGCTACGCTGATTACGTCAGCAAGTAAGTAGTTTTATGAGTTTTGATGTCACCGCAATTCGTCGAGATTTTCCAATCTTTGAACGAACGGTTCGTGGTGGCAAAAAACTCATCTACTTAGATAGTGGAGCAACGAGTCAAAAACCAGAATCAGTCATAGAGGCTGAAAGTAATTTTTATAGATTCAATAACGCTGCAGTTCATCGAGGGGCTCATCAATTGGCTGAAGAAGCCACAGATGCATACGAGGGGGCGCGTGAGAAAGTAGCTAATTTCTTAGGGGCCAAATCTGAAGAGATAGTCTTCACGAAAAGTGCAACAGAGTCGATAAATCTGATCGCATACTCAATGAGTAACGCGCCTACTGGGTCTCGTTTTGCATTGACCTCTAAAGATCGAATTGTCGTTACCGAGATGGAGCACCATGCAAATCTCATCCCTTGGCAACAGTTAGCATCTCGATCTGGTGCAAAACTATCTTGGTTTGAAGTTCTGCCAAATGGTCGATTGGATCTTAATTCCATTAATTCAGTGATCTCTGAAGACACAAAAGTGGTAGCAATAACTCATCAATCTAATGTTCTTGGAACTATAAATCCTTTGGATGAAATTGTTGCCCGCGCACATGCAGTTGGTGCGGTTGTGGTGCTTGATGCATGCCAGTCAGTTCCACACATGCCTATTGATGTAAAAAAGCTCGGAGTAGATTTTCTCGTTTTCTCAGGTCATAAATCAGTTGGGCCAACTGGAGTAGGAGTTCTTTGGAGCAACCAATTAGAGGATCTGCCTCCTTTTCTTTTTGGTGGATCCATGATTGAGAACGTAACAATGGAATCTGCCACCTGGGCCCCTGCTCCAAAAAGATTTGAAGCGGGTGTTCCAAATATGGCTCAGGCCGTTGGATTAGGCGCAGCTTTGGATTATCTCAGCAAAATTGGAATGAATAATATTTATCACCATGAGATGGCGCTTACAAAATACTTTTTGGAAAAACTGCAGGAGATACCAACATTGAAAATAGTTGGTCCATTAGATCTTGAAAACAGAGGATCTTGCATTTCATTTACTGTCGGAGAGATACATCCTCATGATTTAGGTCAATACCTAGATAGTCAAGGTATAGCTGTCAGAACAGGCCATCACTGTGCCTGGCCACTAACTCGCAAACTTGGAGTACCCGCAACAACGCGTGCCTCCCTGTATCTTTACAATCAAGAGGAAGAGTGCGATCTTTTGGTGAGCGGTATCCTTAACGCACAGAAATACTTTGCCTGATGGAACTGGATACTCTTTATCAGGAAGTAATTCTCGATCACTATAAACATCCACTTAATAAGGGTCTCTCCGATACTTATGATGTGCAGGTACACCACATAAATCCAAGTTGTGGGGATGAAATAACATTGAATCTAACTCTCGGTGATTCAAAGGTTCTTTCAATTACTTGGGACGGAGTTGGTTGCTCAATTTCTCAGGCCAGTGTTTCCATTGTCAGCGATCTTCTACTTGGTAAGAGTTTGGATGAAGCGGATGCAATCACTGAACAGTTTATAGAACTGATGCACAGCAAAGGCACGAAGGAGGGCGACCCTCTAATTCTTGAAGATGCCGTAGCGATGGCTGGGGTTTCCAAGTTTCCAGCGCGTATTAAGTGCGCGTTGCTGGGATGGATGGCCTATAGAGATGCAGCAGATAGAATTAAACAATCACAAGGCAGTGGCGATGAAAGAGGGGGCTCACAATGACAACGTCAATCGATGATGTTACCGAAGCTATGAAGGATGTAGTTGATCCAGAACTTGGGATTAACGTTGTTGATCTAGGACTCATTTACGATGTTATGGTCGATGAAGCAAATATTGCAATCCTAAACATGACTTTAACTTCTGCGGCCTGCCCTCTTCAAGATGTGATTGAAGATCAAACACGTGCTGCCCTTGCTGGAATGACTAGTGATGTAAAAATCAATTGGGTATGGATGCCACCTTGGG
>JBIIGW010000062.1:0-5852 GCA_044236295.1 Candidatus Planktophila sp. | reverse complement strand
TTTATCCAAACATTTACCAAAATACTGCGATTAAATGCATGCGTGCTCGGGTGTTTTGGTGCAAGATAAACCAATCGGCGCGAGCCACGCGCTAGATCAGGAGCAGTTATGTCGCGTACTTTGGTTTTAAACGCCACTTATGAACCATTAGGTGTTGTTACAGATCGCCGTGCGCTTATTCTTGTTTTAAATCACCGCGCAACAATGGTTGAAGATTCAGGTGATGTGCTCCGT
Source organism: Candidatus Planktophila sp. (assembly GCA_044236295.1). GTDB lineage: Bacteria > Actinomycetota > Actinomycetes > Nanopelagicales > Nanopelagicaceae > Planktophila. The sequence goes on along the minus strand of JBIIGW010000062.1, from coordinate 5,618 downwards.
TTTTCCGGTGGCCAAGTCGCACTTCCATCGGTTGTGCGCCTCAATAAATTTGTTCGCATTCCATATCGCCACGCAGTTCCACTTTCCAGGCGTGCAATCTTTGCCCGTGATAACAATCGCTGCGTTTATTGCTCTGCTCCTGCAACATCGATTGACCACGTTATTCCGCGCAGTCGCGGTGGTGGCCACAACTGGGAAAATGTTGTCTCTGCTTGCCATAAGTGCAATCATTTAAAGGCTGATAAACAGTTGAAAGAGATGGGTTGGCGCCTGCGCACTTTGCCACGCGAACCAGTTGGCGCAGCATGGAGAATTCTGGGAACAGGTCGCACAGATCACAGATGGTTGCAGTATCTAGAACCATTTGGTGTGGCTGCAGCTACAGCATAAGTAAATTACACTTATTCCTATGTACAGAATTGAAGATGGCTCTTTGCCTGGCCCAGGAATCAGCGTTTTTGAAACCGTTGTAACATTTTTAGTTATTCCGACAGTTATGTTTGTCGTGATTTCGCTTTTGTCTTATGTTGCAGTGATGCCACGCAAGAAAAGAAAAGCTGGACAATCTGTCGTTACTCATATTGAATAACTAGTCTGCTACTTGTCTAGTTTTTGAACTTTCAGCGCACGTATTAAGCCATCTTGGGATTCCTTAACAAGTTTACGCAAAACAGCCGGTGCATCTTTGCCGGCGCCATTTAGCCAAGCATTTGTCTTGTCAACAGTTAAATCACTAACAACCCAACTTGGATACATGCCAGTCACAAACTTTGCCGCACCTTCATAGGACTTTGAATCCCATTCGGTTAACAGACTGTCAAAGTAAAGATCCACAAATGGAGTTAAGAGATGGCGCTGTGATGGTCGCTGGAATCCCGAAACCAGCGCAGAGCGGATAGAGGTAGCAGCAGACTCATCACGGACTTTGTTAAATGCATATGCCTTTGCATCAGAATTTGGAAAAGCAGCAAGAGCGGTTTCGAATGCAATGTTGCCTGTAGTTGTTTTGTCTTTAGCAAGTTCTGCCTCTAGCTCGCTTTTAGTTGTTGCGTCACGTTCTGTCAGTGCAATCAGTAAGTACCAACGAAGATCGGTATCAACCTTTAATCCTTTTAACGAGCCATTAAGAACTTCACGAAGCTTTGAGATTTGATCTTGTGTGAGAGCATTTGCAGCAAATGCTCGCGTGTAGATCAACTGCAAATCACTTGCTGGGTTTGCACCTTTTGCTAACTGCCAAAGAGCATCAGCTAATTTCTCTCTGTATGCATCACGGTTTGCATCAGTTGCAAATGCTTCAACAGATGTGGTCAGCTGGCTTAAGACAATAGAAACGATGGCATCATCTGTTTCACCCTTTAGGCCAGAAAAAGCTATCTGCATAAAATCTTTTGTTGAGATCTCTGCATCTCGGTGCATGTCCCACACGGCAGCCCAACATAGCGCTCGTGCAAGATCGTCACTGAGTGAGCCAAGGTGTGATTTAAGAGTTGCAATTGATCGATCATCAAAGCGCAGTTTGGCGTAAGAAAGATCTCGATCATTGATCAGTAAAAGATCGGCAGTTTTTTCACCGGATAAATCTGAAACCTTAGTCAACGCTCCGTTTACATCTAGCTCTACAGATTTGCGAAGTTTTAATGCATCACCTGTTATGTCATAAAGGCCAACGGCCAAGCGATGCGGACGAAGTTCTTTTGATCCCTCTGGGATAAGTGGAACTTCTTGTGCAATAGCAATACTTGCATAGGCACCATTTTGGATATCTAAAATGGGTCGCAGAGTATTTACTCCGGCAGTTTGTAGCCAGGTTTTTACCCATACATCTAATGTGCGACCACTTGATGCTTCAAGCTCTACAAGCAGATCATCGAGAGTTGTATTGGCCCAAGCATGCTTTGCAAAATAGGTTTGTAGCCCGGCAATAAACTGCGGGCGCCCAACGTGTGCGACAAGTTGATGCAGGACAGATGCGCCCTTTGCATATGTAATTCCATCAAAGTTTGCATTAACCGCTTCCATATCAACCATGTCGGCGATAATTGGATGAGTCGATGAGAGTTGATCTTGGCGGTAGGCCCAGTTTTTTCTGGCGCAATTAAACTCTGACCAAGCGCCTTTAAATCTGGTGCCTTCAGACAGGGCTAAATATGAAGACCATTCGGCAAATGATTCGTTGAGCCATAAGTCATCCCACCATGACATGGTGACCATGTCTCCAAACCACATGTGGGCCATTTCGTGCAAAATGGTATTTGCCCGTGCAAGGTATGCCTTTTCAGGAACATGGCTGCGGAAAACTAAAACATCTTCGCGGAAAGTAACAGCTCCTGCATTTTCCATTGCGCCAAAGTTGAAATCTACAACTGCGATCTGGTCATACTTTTCGAATGGATATGCCAAGTCGAAAGTCTTTTCAAAGTATTCAAAACCTTGCTTGGTGATCAAGAAAATATCATCAGGATCCAAGTACTGCATCATCGATTTACGGCAGTAGATCCCCATAGGAATCTCCTTTACGCCTTTATAAACATCGTGAACCGATGAATAAGGCCCGGCGATCAGTGCGTCTAAGTATGTTGAGATTCTCGGTGTGGTTGAAAACTTCCACTCAACAAATTCACCTTTAACGGTCTTTGACTCAACTGGATTATTTGAAACAGCCTCCCAGTGTCCAGGTGTTGTCACATTTAATGTAAAGGTGGCTTTTAATGCTGGTTGATCAAAGCAGGCAAACATGTTTCGAATATGTGCAGTCTCACCCTGTGAGTAGAGATAGACCTCACCATCTGATGGATCAACAGAGCGCTGTAAACCTTCACCAGACTTTGAGTACTCAGCCTGCAGTTCGATAACTAGGTGATTTTCTGCCTCTAAGTTAGTTAGAAAGATGCTCTCTCCATCAAAGTTAGAAGTATCAACAGGGTGATCGTTTAATGTCGCACTAATTACTGATCTGCCAACTGCGTCAATAAATGTGGCATAGCCCTTTTTATTGCAAGAGAACTTAACTTCAGACTTTGAGTAGAAAACCTCTTCATCTTTGGTTACATCAAGGGTCACGACATAGCTATGGACATATAAATGGTCAGCGCGCTCTTTTGCTTCGGCACGGCTTAAATTCAGTCCAGGCACTTGTGACTCCTTCGAGGCTTTGTAGGTTCTAATCCAACCATGACAGAGTTAGCCCATGGAACGCCCAACGGTTCGCAGCTACAGCATCCGAGGTTCTCGAATTACCGTGGCACAGCGCCAAGCAAAAACGGCGCTTCAAATGGTTCATGGAATTGAATTTAAGCAAGAGATCATCGATTTAAAGGCGATATTTCCAAAGGCCAACAAAGTAATTATGGAGATTGGTTTTGGAATGGGTGAGGCAACAGCCATCATTGCAAAAAACCATCCTGAAAATGCCTACATCGCAGTTGATGTTCACCCGCCAGGGATCGGCAAACTGCTTTCTAGAATTGATGAAGACAATCTTTCTAATGTGAAAGTTATTGAAGATGATGTGCACGTTGTTTTAGAGCATATGTTTGCCGACCAATCATTAGATGGAATACATCTGTATTTTCCTGATCCATGGCCAAAGAAGAAACATAATAAGCGCCGCATAGTAAATGATGGATTTTTACAACTTATCCATCCCAAACTAAAAAAGGGTGGCTTCATTCATATAGCTACCGACTGGGTGCCTTATGCGATTGCGATCCAAGAGGTTTTTTCCAAATCAGATTTATTTACAGGGGGAGTGATCCCAAAGCCAGATTGGCGACCTGTCACACGCTTTGAAGACCAGGGAATTGATAAGGATCACGCTGTCAACGATATGTATTACGTGGTGAAATAAGGGGCGTTAGAGCTTTCCTTCATTTTCGTATTTTGCGATCTTATTAATTCGTCGCACGTGGCGCTCATCATTTGAAAAAGGAGTCTGGATAAAGGCGTCAATAATCGCTTTGCACTCATCGATACTGTGCATGCGGCCACCAATACCAATGACATTTGCATTGTTGTGATCACGCCCAAGCTTTGCTGTTTCAATACTCCAAGCAAGTACTGCGCGAACACCTTTTACTTTGTTTGCCGCAATCTGTTCGCCATTTCCAGAACCGCCTAAGACAATTCCTAATGAGGCAGGATCTGCAACAGTTGCAATGGCTGCTGGGATACAAAAATCTGGGTAGTCATCAACGGCGTCGTATTCATGTGGTCCGTGGTCATTAACATCGTGACCCTTGCTAGTTAAGTGCTCAACAAGTGCGGCCTTTAACTCAAGCCCTGCATGATCACTACCGATATGAATACGCATATGGATATCTTGCCATGGGCAGAGAAAAACCCGCCCTGTGATTTCCCACGTGGCGGGTCTTTCTCTTACCTTTAGGAGGAAGTGATCTATGAACATTAACTAGGTGTCATGGACTAGTACCTAATAAACAGCAGTTCACTGTGGAAACTGACAGGTGGACCTTAAAATCCGATGAGTCTTGAAATCAGAATTGATAGGGGCAGCCCTTGCGTATGTGTGATTGCGCTTAGGAACTCCTTATTCGCCTGAAGAAAATAGAGGTCGAGACTGGGTTTCCTCATAGAAATTCGGTGGTTTATGAAAACCAACAAAGGGCTAATGGCTTTATCCGTAGTGCTTGTACTGGCGCTTGCGCCAACAGCTATTGCTGCACCAAATCTTTCAAACAAAGCTGCGGGTCGAACAGGTGCAACAGTAGTTAACACAATTCTTAGCGGATCTGGAATTCCGTCAAAAAATATTGGAATCAATGGAGACTTTTACATTGATACAAAGAATGCAAATCTTTATGGTCCAAAAACAAATGGAGTTTGGAAACTAACTACTTCCCTGCGTCCATTGCCTACAAAGGTAAATCCCACTGTTCCAGGTGCTACAGGTACAACTGGAGCTGCCGGAGTAATTGGACCTCGTGGTTTGCCAGGTCCAACTGGTGAAAAGGGTGCAACCGGTGCTGCAGGAACTAATGGTTTGCCAGGAACAGCTGGAACCAATGGTTTGCCAGGTGCGCCAGGAACAGCTGGAACTCCAGGAACAGCTGGTGCACCAGGTGCAAATGGAAGTTCAAATTCTTATTTTGTAGATCTAGGGAATTGGTCACTCAGGTCCACTGATACATTAGGAAAAAGTAACTCTTCAGTTTTCGGAAGTCTTGCAGCAGGCTCCTATACATTTGAAATAATGATTGATGGAACTTTCAATCCTAATTCAATTGATGTCGTGACAATTGGCATGGAGCTGTTTGCAAGCGGCGGCTCATTGGATTATCGAGCATTTGCGAGTGACTCGAAAGCTCAAATAAATGGGGTAAGTAATCGGCACATCGGCTTCTTCATAATTGGCCGTATTACTTGTACTGAGTTAACTACCTTGTATTTAACTTCAATTCATGTCGACGGGTTACCATCAACGAAGTCACTTAACTTCAGTGGACGTGCACTAATAAACCAGGTCGGGGCAATTGGATAAACAAACGTGGAGCGGGTGACCGGGATCGAACCGGCATGGCCAGCTTGGAAGGCTGGGGCTCTACCATTGAGCTACACCCGCAGGTGTTAGGGCTAAAGGTACTGGGTCGGTAATCAGA
>JBIIGW010000064.1:0-5665 GCA_044236295.1 Candidatus Planktophila sp. | reverse complement strand
GGTTTAGACTCTCGCTTTGCGCCTCGGGGCGTAGCGTAGTGGCTAGCGCGCCTGCTTTGGGAGCAGGAGATCGGGAGTTCGAATCTCCCCGCCCCGACCAGAATTTTTTAATCAGAACCCATGAGGAGTAATTCGTGAAAAGTTCAGTCGAGGTTCTATCTCCAACTCGCGTTCGCTTAGATGTTGAAGTTGCATTTTCTGAGCTTGAATCACACGTTGCCAACGCATATGCAAAGGTTGCAACACAGGTAAGCATTCCCGGTTTTCGTAAGGGCAAAATACCTGCGTCGATGATCGATCAACGCGTTGGTCGAGGCACAGTAATTGATGAAGCGATTAACTCTGCGTTGCCAGAGTTTTACGGCAAAGCAGCAAGAGAACACTCTGTGGCTGTAATTGGTCGCCCGGAAGTAGATGTAAAAGAGTTTGTAGATAACGAAAAGCTTGTTTTTACCGTCGAAGTAGATGTTCGACCTGAAGTAAAGCTGCCTGATTTTTCAAAGATCACAATCGAAGTAGACGATATAAAAGTTGCAGACAGCGATGTTGATGAGCAGATTGAGTCACTTCGCACACGCTTTGGCACCCTCACTACAGTTGAAAGAGCAGTTAAGACTGGCGATTTTGCAACACTAGATTTGACGGCATTTATCGATGGCGCCGAAGTCGATGGCGGCCAGGCAAATGAGATTTCATATGAAGTTGGATCAGGAAAGATGATCGATGGATTAGATGATGCACTAGTTGGTATGGCAGTGAACGAAGTTAAACAGTTTGATACCAAGCTTGTTGGTCAGCAAGATGGAGAAAAAGGCGAAGTTAAGGTAACTGTTAAGGCCGTTAAAGAGCGTGAGCTGCCACCAGTAGATGATGCGTTTGCAAAGCTTGCATCAGAATTTGATACCTTGGCAGAACTTAAGGCTGATTTTGTTGTTCGCCTAGAGCGCGTAAAGAAGATGGAACAGGGCGCACAGGCTAGAGATCTGCTAGTTGAAAAACTCTTGGCAGAAAATGAGATTCCGGTTCCCGATAACTTAGTAGAACTTGAAGTAAATGATCACCTAGAGGGTGAAGGCCGCATGGAAGATGCCGAACACCGCGCAGAAGTAGATGGCCAGGTTCGATCATCTCTTAAGTCAGATTTTCTACTTGATGCAATTGTTCAGGCCGAAGATGTTCAGATAACCGAGATTGAATTAACTGAATACTTAGTGCGCACATCACAGCGCTATGGAATGGCGCCACAACAGTTTGCAGAAGAGTTGCAAAAAGCAGGACAGATTCAGCAACTTGTTGCAGAGGTAACTCGGGCAAAAGCGTTGGCATCTGTACTGGGTCGAATCACTGTTAAAGATGCATCAGGCAATGTTGTTGATCTAGAGGCCCTTGCACCAAAGGCTGATCCTGCAGATCTAGTCGAGCAGGCTTAGTCGCAGCTTTTCGAATCTGCCCTCAGCGAACACTGCAGAAATCAGGCATGGCTCACGCGTGGATCTCACGTAGTTCACAGATCTATGTGGCGTAATCGGGAAGCATTTAGAGCGCTTAATTGTTAAGGTCACTACAGGTAAAAATTACGGGAGGCAATCACGTGGATTCAGATAGCAAGATGAAGGACCAGATTTATAACCGCCTGCTTGAAGAGCGAATTGTTTTCCTTTCAGGAGAAGTTCGCGATGACATGGCGAACATGGTCTGTGCGCAGCTTCTACTGCTCTCATCCATTGATGCAAAGAAAGACATCTTTTTATACATCAACTCACCTGGCGGATCTGTAACTGCAGGAATGGCTGTCTATGACACCATGCAGTTGATTCCAAATGATGTTGTCACCGTAACAATGGGAATGGCTGCATCAATGGGCCAGTTCTTATTAACGGCCGGTGCTAAGGGCAAGCGTTATGCAACAAAGCGCTCGCGAATTTTGATGCACCAACCATTGGGAGGCATCGGCGGTACTGCAATTGATATTCGTATTCAGGCAGAGCAGATGGCCATTACAAAGCAGACAATGTCTGAACTAAACGCGCTGCACACAGGTCAAAAGCTTGCAAAGATCATCGAAGATTCAGATCGCGATAACTGGTTTAACGCAGATGATGCAAAAGATTATGGATTTGTTGATCACGTTGTTACATCAATGGCTCAGATCACTGGAGGAAAAGCGTAATGGACAAGATTCAAGAGATCACCGCTCGCTACGTACTTCCGACGGTTGAAGAGAAAACTGCCTATGGATTTAAACGTCAAGATCCTTACACAAAGTTATTTGAAGAACGCATCATTTTTATGGGTCAGCCAATCGATGACACTGTTGCAAACGATGTAATGGCGCAGTTGTTGACTTTGGAATCTATGGATCCAGAGCGCGACATCATGATTTATATCAATTCACCAGGTGGATCATTCACAGCGTTGACTGCAATTTATGACACCATGCAGTTTGTTCGCCCCGATATCAGCACAATTTGTTTAGGTCAGGCTGCATCTGCTGCAGCAGTAATTCTTGCTGGAGGTGCAAAGGGCAAGCGTTATGCACTTGAGCATTCACGAATCTTGATTCACCAACCATCTTCAGAAGGTGGCGGTCAGGCATCTGATATTGAAATTCAAGCAAAAGAGATCGATCGCATCACTCGCTTGCAAGAAGATTTATTAGCTCGCCACGTGATCAAGTCATCGGAAGAAATTCGCAAAGACATAGAACGTGACAAGATTTTGACATCTGCTGAGGCAGTTGAATACGGAATCATTGATCAAGTTCTTGCATCACGTAAGGCTAAGAAGTAAACCTTTCCTAGCTCTGCCACTGCCAACTTTTCATCGCGCTTTATTGATGCTGTTGTCCTGCTGAAAGCTTCTCTAACTGTGGGTATCTAACCTTTAAGCGCGCCTGATTATTCTCTCGGCGAACAGATGTAAGGCTTAAATCTGGCGCATAAAACAGATCGAGAATCTAAACTTGCTCCATGACAAGAATCGGTGAAACTAGCGATCTGCTCAAGTGCTCCTTTTGCGGCAAAACTCAGAAGCAGGTCAAAAAACTTATTGCCGGTCCTGGCGTTTATATCTGCGATGAATGTATCGAACTGTGTAACGAGATCATTGTTGAAGAACTCAGTGAAGCTAATTCACTGGGATTATCAGAGCTTCCAAAGCCGCAAGCAATCTTTGAATTTCTAGATCAATATGTAATTGGCCAAGATCGTGCCAAGAAGTCTTTGTCGGTAGCCGTTTATAACCACTACAAGAGAGTTCAAAGTGGCGGCGTTAAAGGTGAAGATGGAATCGAATTAGCTAAGTCAAATATTTTAATGCTCGGGCCAACCGGTTGCGGTAAGACTTTGATGGCGCAAACTTTAGCTCGCATGCTTAACGTTCCTTTTGCAATCGCAGATGCAACGGCCTTAACAGAGGCAGGATATGTTGGCGAAGATGTTGAGAACATTTTGCTTAAGCTCTTGCAAGCTGCAGATTACGATGTTAAAAAGGCAGAGACAGGAATCATCTATATAGATGAGATTGATAAGGTCGCCCGTAAATCTGAGAATCCTTCAATTACTCGTGACGTCTCCGGTGAAGGTGTTCAACAGGCATTACTTAAGATTCTAGAAGGAACGGTTGCATCTGTTCCGCCACAAGGTGGTCGTAAGCACCCACACCAAGAGTTTATTCAAATCGATACAACAAATGTTTTGTTCATTGTCGGCGGTGCTTTCTCAGGTTTAGAAAAAATCATTGAAAACCGTGTTGGTAAATCTGGTGTTGGGTTCAATGCAACACTACAAGATGCAAGTGATAAGAACCGTAAAGATATCTTTGCCGATGTAATGCCTGAAGATCTATTGAAGTTTGGAATGATTCCAGAGTTCATCGGCCGTCTTCCAGTTTTGACTAGTGTTGAAAACCTAGACAAGCCAGCATTGATGCAGATTTTGACAGAGCCTAAGAATGCTTTGGTAAAGCAGTACCAACGTCTTTTTGATTTAGATCATGTTCAACTTGAATTTGAAGCAGATGCCCTTGATGCAATTGCTGATTTGGCTTTAGATCGTGGCACAGGTGCTCGTGGACTTCGCGCGATTATGGAATCAGTTTTACTTACTGTGATGTATGAGGTTCCTAGCCGCGCTGATGTTGAAAAAGTGATTATTACAAAGGCGTGCATCGAAACTGGTGCGGTTCCCACTCTGGTCATCCGCACAGGAGATATTCCAAAGCGCTCCCGTGGCCAAAAAGGTCAAGAGGAGAAGAGCGCGTAATCTAGACTGCGCACTATGTCTTCTAGCCGCGAACTAGCTTCAACTTTTTCTCCTGCCGAGATTGAAGCACCACTATATGAAAAGTGGATCAAGGCGGGCTATTTCACAGCGGACGCGCAATCAAGTAAGCCTTCATTTTCAATTGTTCTTCCACCACCTAACGTCACTGGTGTTTTACATATTGGTCACGCGCTAGATCAAACACTTCAGGACTGTCTATCCCGCATGAAGCGAATGCAAGGCTTTGAAGTTTTATGGTTACCTGGCATGGATCATGCAGGAATTGCAACTCAAAACGTAGTTGAAAAACAGTTAGCAGCTAGCGGTAAATCTCGTCACGATCTTGGCCGAGAAGAGTTTGTTAAAAAAGTGTGGCAGTGGAAAGAAGAATCTGGCGGGGCAATTTTAGGTCAGATGAAACGCCTTGGAGTCAGTGTGGATTGGACTCGCGAGCGATTTACGATGGATGAAGGAATGTCCAAAGCGGTAGTAACAATCTTTAAGAGAATGCATGATGCAGGCCTGATCTATCGCGCAGAACGAATCATTAACTGGTGCCCGCGATGCTTAACCGCACTTTCTGACATTGAAGTAGAACATCAAGATGATGCTGGCGAGTTTGTCTCTGTCCGTTACGGCGAAGGCGAACAAAGTATTGTTGTTGCAACAACTCGCCCAGAGACAATGATGGGCGATGGGGCAGTGGCAGTACATCCAGATGATCCACGCTATAAGCACATGATCGGTACAGAAGTTCTTTTGCCCTTAGTAAATCGAATGATTCCAATTATTGCTGATGAAATAGTTGATCCAGATTTTGGAACAGGAGCGGTGAAAGTAACTGCCGCCCATGATCCAAATGACTTTGAGATGGCAATGCGCCATAACGTTCCATTTGTAGTAATTATGAATGAGCACGGCGTGATGGATGGAACAGGTACAGAGTTTGATGGAATGGATCGCTTTGATGCCAGAAAAGCCGTTGTTGCAAAGTTAAAAGAGATGGGACGAGTTGTTTCAGAAAAGCGTCCATACATTCACGCTGTTGGGCACTGCTCCCGATGTGAAACAACGATAGAGCCTCGATTATCAAAACAGTGGTTTGTAAAAGTTGAACCGATGGCAAAGGCTGCAGCAGATGCTGTGCGAAATGGTTCTGTGAAAATTGAACCGGAAGAACTTGCTCCTCGCTATTTCGATTGGGTAGATAACATGCACGACTGGTGTATCTCGCGTCAGTTGTGGTGGGGTCACAGAATTCCAGTTTGGTATGGACCAAGCGGTGAAGTAAAAGTTGTAGGTCCAGATGAGACCGCGCCATCTGGTTGGACTCAAGATCCAGATGTTTTAGATACATGGTTTTCTTCAGGGCAGTGGGCTTTTTCAACTTTTGGTTGGCCAGA
>JBIIGW010000109.1:0-3015 GCA_044236295.1 Candidatus Planktophila sp. | reverse complement strand
GATGTGCATCTTGGCCAAGATTGCTGATAGGTTTCCACCTGCGTTCAAGCACTTAGGTGTACGAACGGGTTGTTAGCTCAGTTGGTAGAGCAAGGCACTCTTAATGCCTGGGTCGGGGGTTCGAGTCCCTCACAACCCACTTTAACTTTTCTATTTCAATTAACCCTACGGATAGCCTTTGCCCATGAAAGGTGCACTGGCTCTTGCAGGCTCTGGTGAGTACCTACCCGTTATGCAAAGCCTGGAGCAATCACTTCTAAACAATGCAATTCAACGCGGTAAGAACAATACATATATCCAGATACCAACAGCTGCTGGGCAAGAAAGTGAAGATCGACTTAGTTTCTGGAAAACACTTGGCGCACAACAAGCAGAACGCTTGAATACACAGCAAATCTTTCTTCCTATCTATGCGCGAGAAGATGCAATGAATCAAGATTTTGCCAACCAAATTAAAGATGCTGGTCTTATCTATCTCTCTGGCGGTGATCCCGGATATTTAGCGAGCACATTAATTAACACACCTGTTTGGTCTGCAATCGAAACTGCTTGGAGATCTGGCAGCTCACTTGCAGGCTGTAGTGCTGGCGCAATGGCTATGGGTAAACATGTACCAAATTTCTTTAGGCCAAAAGAAGAGGGCACTGATGGCTTTGGAATAATTGGTGAAATCCGAACCATCCCCCATTACAACAAGTTCTTTGGTTGGATTCCAGATGCTGCAGCTCGCAAGCTATTAACTGCCCCGGCTGGAACATCGGTTATCGGAATCGATGAATCAACTGCCTTAGTAACAGGGTTAAGTAATGACCCAGATGTCAGTTTTGAAAACAAGAGTTGGCGAGTACACGGTGAAGGTCATGTTCATCTCTTACGAGGAGAAGGCGATCATGCCCATAAGTTTGGCCATGGAGAAATCGTCACTCTTTAATTCTGTTTAAGGAAATTACTTACTTGCCCGCTTTGCAACGCTCTGAGCAGTACTTAACGTTTTCCCAATCTCTAGCCCACTTCTTACGCCACTCAAATTCCAATCCACAGCGCGCGCATACCTTGGGAGGAAACCCATTTTTTATCTTTGCTCTCATATCTGGTTAACCTTGTAACTTCTTCTCATGTCGTGAATTCGATGACTTGAGGATTCGATGTAATTCCGAGACAAAAAATGAACTCCGATGCCCCGCAACCCACTTATATCCAAAACGTCCCAAGGGACCAGATGCTGCAATTAATAGCGAAAGCAGTCGGGTTCCACGCTTTTTCAAGAGAAAAGCAATAGCTGGTGCACCGGCTAGAACTGTTGAATGTGTGATCACCTGCACGGACTGTGAGCACTGCTGATAGGTCAGGCCGAATTTTGCTAAATCTGTCTGCTGAAATGGTTGTGCATCCACAACTAATCTCTGTTTAATCCAATCAATGCTGGACGCACAGAACGCACATTCTCCGTCATAGATAACAATAATTTGATTTTCCATCGCAAGGTTAAGAGTACATGGCAGTTGAAACTGGTGAATTAGGGCTAGGCAATGAATGTCTATTTAGCCAACGGACCTAGTAAATAACCAGCTAATCGTTGGGCAGGATTACCTTGATTTCCATGCTTGCCCCGAAATGATGCTGTTCCATCCACACCGCACAACGAAGTAATTGCACTTGCTCCACCTGGGTGCGAACCAATCCAGTTAGTTAAGTTATATACAGATCCATCGATTGCGCTCCAACAGCTTGAACTTTTATTGTTTTGAGCAACTTGTGACATCGTGTAAGTAACAACTGTCGGTGCCGATGGTGAACTTGGCTGTGAACTCGGAGTAGCTGAAGTAACAGCGCCTGCACCTCTTTTAACTTCACCTGGAACTTCTCGATCACCAACTGCGATCGTTACTGCAGATTTACTACGAGATGTCAGTAAAAAACTATAAGTACCTGTCTCTGCAGGAGCCGAATACCTACCAAGATAGAGGTAGTTGGTTTCACTATAGCGCTCAAAAAATTTTGTACGCTCATCTAACTTTATCGTGAGTTTTGAACCCGAAGGCGCAGTCACAACAAGAGAAGGAAGCTGTGAAGCTCTTAAAGAATTTTCAGGTTTTTTGTCCACTATTAAATATTGAATCTCTAGCGACTCACCCGACTTTAAATTTGCTCTAAAGCCACGCTTTTCTCCTGCCTTATTAAAGGAGGCACGAATAGCAAAAGAAACCGTTCCATCGACCAGTAATGGCCCTTTTACTGCTGAAGTCTCACTAGGAAATAGAGCAACAGGCTGATGCGCAGATGCTTGAACAGGTGCGAGTAAAACCACTGCAAAGACAAAGACCAGAAAACGTTTCATTTGTGCAAAATACCGTATCTACAGTAAAGGCTCACCTTTAAAATTTTCTGAGAGTTAAGAATTGATTTTTGGGCTTGCTTTACGAGCTGCTCTAGATAGAAAAAGCGCAAAGACTAAAGCCAAAACAATTCCAGTGTTAACTCCCATTTCAATGAGAGAGCGATTGAAATACTCTGTGGTCTTTTCTTTTTCCATAGTCAACGAAGCACCCACAGTCAGAATGTGTCGCACAGCTGCAATTACTCCGATGATCAAGAAACTATCTAGCTGAAATATTCCGTCGGTAAATCGAACAATTACCGTGCGCATGATTTCTAGAATAATCACGACAAATAAAATGTCGTTAATCGCTTGAATCATGCCTAATGGAAAGAATGGGCGCGTTTCAATGAGACGAATTAAGCTATATGCAGCAGCCAGTATTGAAATTATGAAAAGAATGATCCCTAGAAAGCCATGCAAAACATCTTCTAACTTATCGATGAACGTGACAGGAATTAGTGACTCATCACTTTTTAACAAACCTTTAACGGACTTGTACTTCATTGTGGCCACCTTAATTTGATTGCATTGGATTGCTCCGTGCAACACTCATTCTCTTCATACAAGGGTAAGTGCAATTTCTATGGCTTGCAACAGGTAGGCCTTCTTTCACGCCAATCCAACATGCTTTGCCA
>JBIIGW010000108.1:0-3072 GCA_044236295.1 Candidatus Planktophila sp. | reverse complement strand
GACATCGCGGGGGTGACGTACGCCGCCATCGGCCCACACGTGTGCGCCCAATTTTTTGGCCTCTGTCGCACATTCAAGTACTGCTGAAAACTGCGGGCGGCCAACACCGGTTTGCATTCGCGTGGTGCACATTGCACCAGGGCCAACTCCGACTTTAATTATATTTGCGCCAGCTTTTACTAAATCGTGAACACCTTGAGCAGTAACAACATTTCCGGCAACAATTGGTGTTTTAGGATTAATTGATCGAATAGCCGCTAACGCCTCTAACATTTTCTTTTGGTGTCCGTGAGCTGTGTCTACAACTAAAACATCTGCTCCAGATTCAATAAGTGCCGCCGCTTTTGCTGCAACATCTCCATTAATACCTACCGCTGCAGCGATTCGAAGTTTGCCCTGTGCATCTAGAGCCGGTGAATACAGAGTTCCCCGAAGCGCCCCTAGGCGAGTCATGATTCCAACTAGGTCACCATTTGCAGAAACTGCTGGAGCTAATTTAAGTCGGTGATGTGTTAGAAAATCAAAGGCTTCTCGCGCGTTTAGTGAATCAGACATCGTTGTTAACTCTTTACTCATAACTTGGTGAAGTTGAGTAAAGCGATCAACACTTTTGCAATCATCTTCTGTGATGATTCCAACTGGCTTCCCGTTTTCAACAATTACTACCGCGCCATGTGCGCGTTTATGTAACAAGCTGACTGCATCGGCAACTGTTGATTCTGGAGACAAAGTTATTGGCGTATCAAAAAATGGATGACGCTCTTTGACCCACTTAATTACTGAATCAACAACCGTCAGTGGAATATCTTGTGGAATAACTGTTAAACCTCCGCGGCGGGCCATGGTCTCTGCCATACGTCGGCCAGCGATTGCAGTCATGTTTGCTACTACTAATGGAATGGTTGTGCCGGTTGCATCTATGGATGAAAGATCAACATCCATTCGAGATGAAAGCTCTGATTTGCTTGGCACCATGAAAACATCGTCATAGGTGAGGTCGTGAGTTACTTCATTTATGAATCGCACGTAGGGCAACAATACTCAGATTGTTGGTTGTTGGCTCATTTTGGGTCAACAGGGTTCTGTTGCGCTTGCCTGTGTTTGCTTGCACTCAGCCAAAGTCAGTTGAACAGAGCCCAGCCCTGTTACTTGACTGGTGCAGGTTGTAATTGGCTCGTCAAGGTTGCATCGGCCAGCAGTGCTGGGCACGCGCCACCTGGTGCAATCACAGGTTCAAAGTGCCACCATTCATTTTCATAGACCCGACACAAACCAAATTTGGCCCCATTGATCTCCAACCAACCAGCCCCGACTGGTTCGTTTGGATAGTTAACATCAATTGCTAAACCCCATGGGTGATGAGATACATATGGTGGCGCAACCCACTTAGCAGCTTCTGCCTCTGAGCCATACTTTTTTACTGCAGTTGCAAATAGATACTTCTGTCTTTCCAAAGTTCGAAAGCCAGATGCAATATAGATTCTTTGTCCATCTTTTTCTGCTGCAGCTTTGGCGGCGGCAAATCGAACCATTAACTGTGAATTAATTTTTGTTGGATAATTAAGTCCATGTTTAATCTCTGTAGCACCAAGAGAGAGTTCTGTTGCAACACAATCCTTTACTGTATTTGTAACACGAACTTCAAAGGTAATTTTATTCATACAACTTAAAGGAATAGAAGATTCACCCTCAGAATTATTCGGTAGAGAAACACCCGCGCCCTTTAATAAGTAGGTTTTTTGTGAATCCTGAGAAACGCCAATTAAAACTGAAAAAAGCAGGAAAAAACCAATCAAAACACCGCCTTTACGCATGGTTTAAGTCTAGGGGTTGCATTTTAAAATTGGCATGAGATGATTGGGGTCAATTACCAAAGACGGTAGTTAACTGAACTAAAAAACGAACCGGGAGAGTACTTCTCAAACGAGTTTCAAAAGCTGAAACCTTTGCCGTACAAGTTTTACAAATGCTGACACAGACTAATAATCACAGCCAAACTTTTAGATTCATGCCTACAACTTCAGTTCCAGTAGACCCGAAACGAGTCGAAGAGATACTCAAGCGAGAATGGCAGTTGTTTACAAAAGACACAGGTAAGAGCCAAATTGAGAGCGCTCGTTCCCATAAATCATTGCCACTTGGAGTTACTTCAAGCTTCCAGCACTGGGATCCATATCCAATTTCAATTGTCAGCGCCCAAGGTGCTTATATGACCGACGTCGATGGTCGCAAACTCCTAGATCTTTCGATGGGCTTTGGAGCAATGCTTGCAGGCCACCTCAATCCAGTTGTTATTGAGGAGATTCAAAAGTCTTTATCTGAAGGAATGCTTTTTGTAACTCCTTCTCCAACCTCAACTGAAGCGGCAGAGATGATCTGTACTCGCTTTGCAATTGATCAGGTTCGCTTCACAAATAGTGGAACAGAGTCAACTATGTACGCTGTTCGCGTTGCACGCGCAGCTACCGAGAAAATGGGAATCTTGAAAATTGAAGGTGGCTACCACGGTAGTTACGACCCATTTGTTGTTTCTGCTAAACCTCCAATTAATCAAGCTGGAGATCCCGAGGCACCAACACCATACATTGAATCAAATCTTGTACCAGGTGATATCTACGTTGTTCCATTTAATAACATCCCTGCGCTAGAGCGTATGTTTGAAAAAAATGCTAACAAGATTGCTTGTTTTATTGTTGAACCAGTTCTAGAAAACATCGCAATTGTTCTTCCTGATGCAGGTTACCTAGAGCGCGTAAGAGAGCTTTGTGATCAGTACAAAGTTGTCTTGATTTTCGATGAGGTAAAAACAGGATTAACGGCAGGAGCACACGGTGCTTCAACTCGTTTAGGGGTTAAGCCAGATTTGATAACTCTTGCTAAATCAATCGGTGGTGGCGTAACTGTGGCTGCTTTCGGTGGTAAAAAGCAGTACATGGATTTTGTTACAAATGGAAAAATGGCACACTTTGGAACATTCAACGGTAATCCTTTAGCAATGGCAGGCGTGCGTGCAGTTGATCGTATTTGTTCCGATGGCGCACTTGAAGCTGCCGAAGCTTTAAATCAACAAGC
>JBIIGW010000021.1:0-11893 GCA_044236295.1 Candidatus Planktophila sp. | reverse complement strand
AGGCCGAAGCGATGAACAGATCGCACTTGTTCAGGAGTATGCACAGAAGCAAGGAATGTGGCATGACCCATCAGTTGAACCTCGCTTCTCACAAGTAGTTGAGCTTGATCTTTCAACAGTTGTTCCATCAATCTCTGGTCCGAAAAGACCACAAGATCGAATTGCTCTCAGTGATTCAAAATCGGCATTTGAAAAGATTCTTCCTTCCTACCTAAGTGAAAAAACAATTAAGGGCGAGGTAAAGGCTGGTTCTACGCGTGTTAAAAACGGAGATGTTGTCATTGCTTCGATCACATCCTGTACAAATACTTCCAATCCATCAGTGATGATTGGTGCTGCTTTGCTTGCAAAGAAAGCAGTAGAAAAGGGATTAAAATCCAAACCTTGGGTGAAAACTACCCTCGCTCCTGGATCTAAAGTTGTTACAGATTATTACGATCGAGCAGATCTAACCCAATATATGCAGGCACTTGGATTCCACTTGGTTGGATATGGCTGTGTGACATGTATTGGAAACTCTGGACCACTTCCTATCGAAGTTGGAAAAGCCATTGGTGAAGGCGATTTAGCTGTTACTGCTGTTCTGTCTGGTAATCGAAACTTTGAAGGTCGCATCAGTCCAGAAGTGAAGATGAATTATTTGGCATCTCCACCACTTGTTGTTGCCTATGCAATCGCTGGAACCATGGATCACGACTTTGAGAAAGATTCCCTTGGTAAAGACACCAACGGTAAAGATGTCTTTTTAAAGGATATATGGCCATCTCCGCAGGAGATCCAAAGCGTAATAGATGCCTCAATCTCCTCTGAGATGTTCAAGAAGGATTATGCAACAGTATTTGAAGGAGATCATCGCTGGAAGTCACTTGCAACACCTACTGGCAAAATTTTTGAGTGGGACGCCAAGTCAACTTACGTGCGCAAACCTCCTTATTTTGATGGAATGCCCAAGCAACCAACTCCAGTTGTAGATATCGCAGGAGCACGAGTGCTTGCAATTTTGGGGGATTCAGTAACAACTGACCATATTTCACCGGCGGGAAACATCAAAGCTGATTCTCCTGCAGGTATTTATCTTGCTGAGCATGGAATCGAGCGCGCTGACTTCAACTCCTATGGTTCTAGACGCGGTAACCATGAAATTATGATCCGCGGAACTTTTGCAAATATTCGTTTGAAGAATCTTCTACTAGATGGTGTTGAAGGTGGATACACCCGCAACTTCCTCAATGGCGGCGAACAAACAACAATATTTGATGCATCTATGGCCTATCAAAACGCAGGAGTTCCATTAGTAATTCTTGCAGGTAAAGAATATGGATCAGGATCATCCAGAGATTGGGCTGCTAAAGGTACTGCGCTGCTTGGAGTTAGAGCGGTAATTGCAGAAAGCTTTGAAAGAATTCACCGTTCTAATCTGATCGGAATGGGAGTACTCCCCTTGGAGTTTAAGAATGGGGAATCTGCCGCCTCGTTAGGTTTAGACGGGACAGAGGTTTTCTCAATTGCAGGCATCACCGCGCTAAATACTGGGGGAGTTCCGAAAGAACTCACGGTAACTGCTGGCAATAAGAGTTTTACCGCCAAAGTTAGAATTGATACGCCAGGAGAAGCTGATTACTACCGTCACGGTGGAATTATGCAGTTTGTACTGCGATCACTTCTTTAAAGGCTAAGTTCAGTTTTTGATGGATCGAAATGGAATTGCACTGAGAATGATTCCAGCTACAAGTCCCCAAAATGGTGAACCAAGTCCCAACGGTTGAATTCCACTGATTGTTATTAAAAGCGTCGCCATTGCAACCTCACGTCCATGAACGCCTGCAACTGACTCGTGAAGTGAATTCGCTAGTGCCGGTAGCAATGCCAGTCCAGCGATTGTTGCGATCATTGAAGGTGGAAGCATGTTAAACAAATCAATAATTGGGATGGTAAAAACAGCTGCAGCAATGTAGAAAATTCCACAGAGAACGCCGGCCGTATAGCGAGTAGTTTTATCTGGATCGGCATGTTCTCCAACTGCGATATTTGCTGTGATTGTTGAAGTGTTTACACCTGTGTTTCCAAAGGGTGCTGTTAAAAGTGAAATAAAGCCGCCAGTTAAAATTGAGTACTTGATCGGTGGCTGATACTTGGCCGATCTTAAGACTGCAAATCCTGGGGCATATTGAGTGGCAAGGGTTGCCAAAACCATGGGAAGAGCAAGATTAATCGCACTAGCCCAGGTGAAATCCGGTTCAATAAACTGCGGATGAACCCAGAATAAATCTGCACCGTTAAATTGGAGTTTGCCTAGTGCAACAGTAAGAACAATTCCAACGATAAACACAGGCACAACAGGTGTTCTTACGTTTAGTTTTCGGGCAAGGAAGAAAACGACAACCATTATGGATACAAGCCATGGTTCTGCAGTAAAAGAAGTAAAGATTTGTACACCGAATTGGAATAGGACACCTGCAAGCATGGCCATAATTACTTCATGAGGAATGAATTTCATGATCTTTCGCATTGCACCGGTTGCGCCAATGACTATGAACGTAATTGCGACGATGATGTAAGAAGCAACAGCCTCATTAATTGAATGTGCCTGCAGGCTTGTTACTAACAAAACCATTGATGCAGTCGAAGGAGAGCCAATCATTGGCATTCGAAAGCGCAGGCTAAGGAAAAGGCCAAAGAGTCCAGAGGTCAGCCAAGTGATAAAGATCCAATTAGATGTTTGAGCATCAGTAAATGAACCATTCTTTGCTGCCGTGAGTTGAATGACAATTGGACCCGTGACTGCAACAAGAACCACCAATAAACCCGAAATTAGTGTTCCGAGCGTGGCATCTCGCGGAAAGCTCTTTAGGTTGCTAATAACTGCACCTAAACCGTTTTTCGTTGTGCCTTCATAGAGTTCAGTCATGTTCACTTAGTGTAGACCCGGATTGGTCCATGACTAACCTAGATTTATTCTCGAATACAAGTAGTTAGTTCTAAGCAGGAAGTGAAGCAACACCTTTGTCGTGGAATCGCTTACCTGAAGTTGCTTCACTAATTCCCGCGCGGTCTAGGTAAGGCAAAATCCCACCTAGATGCATCGGCCAACCAGCGCCCATCAACATGCATAAATCGATTTCAGCTGGAGATGACACAACACCCTCATCCAACATTGATCGTGCTTCTTCAGCCAGTGCTCTCAATGCTCGATCACGAACTTGCTCTGCAGTTGATGGAGTGTTGCCCTTTTCTACGAGTGCAAGGGCTGCAGGGTTTGGGATAACTGTTCCATCCTCGTTTTTGACATAGAAATTGCGCACTCCCTCTTTAACCATGCGCTGCATAGTTGGAGAGATTCGATAGCGCGGTCCAAGATTTTTATGCAAAGTCTCTGACACATGAAGTGCCACCCCTGGTCCAACAAGATCCAAAAGTTGGAATGGCGACATTGGGAAACCAATCTCCATCATCGCAGCATCTGCAACAGCAGGAGGAGTTCCCTCATCTACGGCGTCAGTAACTTCACCCATGAATCGTGTTAGGAGTCTATTAACAACAAAGCCCGGAGCATCCTTACAGATAATCATTACTTTTTTCAGTTCTTTACCAACTGCGATAGCGGTAGCGGTCGTTGCATCATCTGTGGTTGAAGTACGGGCTACTTCAAGTAACGGCATGACAGCTACAGGATTGAAAAAGTGGAAGCCAACTACTCGCTCTGGATTCTTTAATCCCTGTGTCATAGCTTCAACTGATAGAGAGGACGTATTGGTCGCTAAAACACATTCAGGGGAGACAATAGCCTCCAGTTTTTTGAATAGTTCTTGCTTTAGTGAAAGCTCCTCAAAAATGGCCTCGATGATGAAGTCACAATTAGCAAAAACCTTTTGGTCTGCTGATCCCGAAATTAAAAGAGCCAGACGTGCTGCAGATTCAGCGCTCATACGCTTTTTCTCAACAAGTTTGTCTAATTCATTTTTAACCCAAGCCACACCTTTATCAGCACGGGCTTGATCTATATCGGTCATGACAACTGGGCACTTAAGATTTCTCAACAAAAGCAACGCCAACTGAGATGCCATTAGTCCAGCACCAACAACTCCAACTTTGGTTACCTTGCGTGCAAGGGCAGGCTTTGGTGCACCTTCAACCTTTTTGCGTTTCTTTTGAATTAAATTAAATGCATACAAAGATGCTCGCAGTGGATCAGACATAACAAGGTCTGCAAGTACTTTATCCTCTGCATCAAATCCGGTACCTAGATCATCTTTTCTTGCAGCTGCAATAAGCTCCAAAGCTTTTGTAGGAGATGCAATCTCAGCTCCGCCATACTTTTTTAACGCCGCAGCTTTTCCAGTAGCCAATGCACTTTCCCATGCTGGATCATTACTGTAATCAGGGCGATCTACTTTTGTGCTTCCGTTAAGAACGCCAACTGCAAATGAAATTGACCGCTCTAAATAATCTGCTGGATCAAAGACTGCATCGACTACGCCAAGCTTTAGAGCGTCTTTTGATTTCAACATCGTATTGTTATTGAGTGCGTTAAGCATGATCACTTGAACTGCGCGCTCTGGGCCAATTAGTTTTGGCAATATTGTGGCACCGCCCCAACCTGGAACAAGTCCCAAGAAAACCTCTGGAAGAGCAATAAATGCAGTAGATGAAAGTGTTCGATAATGGCAATGAAGTCCGACCTCTAAACCTCCGCCAAGTGCAAGTCCATTGATAAATGCAAAAGTTGGAATCTTTGATTCACCTAAACGACGAAAGACATCGTGGCCAAGTTTTCCAACAGCCATTGCTTGGCTGTGATCATTTAAGAATGCTAGGGCTGAAAGGTCTGCACCTGCTGCAAAAATAAATGGCTTTCCTGTTATTGCAATAGCTGCTGGTTTACGATCAATTGCATCTGTTATCGCCGCATCTAATGCGGTTAGTGATTGAGGACCAAAAGTGTTTGGTCGATTGTGATCTAGAGAGTTATCTAAAGTAATCAACGCTAATGAGCCTTGACCACCAAATGCTGCTAAGTCAATATCACGGACAAGTGCGTGCGTAACGACTTCTTCTGGCGCTCCTGCTGGCAAAGTTATGTTTGTGCTCATAATTATTTTGATCCCTTGAAGTGTGGATTTTCCCAAATGACGGTACCGCCCATGCCTAAACCAATACACATTGTTGTAATTCCGTATCTAACCTCAGGCTTTTCCTCGAAAGTGCGAGCAAGATTGAGCATCAATCGAACTCCAGAAGATGCCAACGGGTGACCAACAGCGATGGCGCCTCCATATGGATTAACGCGAGGATCATCATCTGCAATTCCAAAGTGATCCAAAAATGCAATTACTTGAACTGCGAAAGCTTCATTAACTTCAAAGGCACCGATATCTTCAATTTTTAATCCAGCTTGTTTTAATGCTTTAAGCGTTGCTGGAACTGGACCGTAACCCATAATCTCTGGCTCAACTCCAACAAATGCAAAGGTGACCAGCTTTGCTTTAATTGTGAGTCCAAGCTCTAATGCTTTTTCTTCACTGGCAAGCAATGCAGCTGTTGCGCCATCATTTAGACCTGATGAGTTTCCAGGTGTAACTCGACCTGCTGGGCGAAACGGAGTTTTTAACCCAGCTAAACCTTCCATCGTAGTTTGAGGGCGAGGCGGCTCATCAACTGTTGCTACGCCCCAGCCAAGTTCAGCATTTCTTGCAGCCGTAGGAATTAAATCTCGTTGGATCTTTCCTTCACTGTAGGCCTTTGCAGTTTTGATTTGAGAATTAAGTGCGAATTGATCTGCGCGTAGTTTTGTTAACTGAGGGAATCGATCATGCAAACGCTCTGCTGTTGCTCCCATTGCAAGCGCATCTTGTTCAACAATTCGTTCGGCTAAATACCGAGGATTAGGATCTAAGCCTTCTCCAATTGGGTGGTTACCCATATGTTCAACACCACCTGCGATTGCAAGATCATTTGTTCCCATTGCAATAGCACCCGCAATTGTCGTTACCGCTGTCATTGCACCAGCGCACCATCTATCGATTGAATAACCAGGAACTGTGTTAGGTAAACCAGAAAGGAGCGCGGTACTTCTTCCAATATTCATGCCTTGATCACCGGTCTGGGTAGCAGCAGCAATTGCAACATCCTCAATTGTTGAACGATCTACTTTTGGATTTCGATCGAGCAAACCACGAATCGCTCTGACCATTAAGTCATCTGCTCTCGTTCCGGCATACATTCCGCCGGCCTTTCCAAATGGCGTACGAACGGCATCGACGAGGACAACAGTGCGAGTCATGAGAGATCCCTTGTTAGCGGTATAGGGAAGATGTTACTCGTGAGTAGGTCTCTGGACAACGGGGGCGAAATCCTTGCTGGCTACCAACAGGTTCCTTCGTTGCTCTTTAGTCGGACCTGGTTGCCAGCCATTTGGCCCTCTTTCGCGCTACTAGAGCCCTGTTTAACTCTCTTTCGCAGGTGCTTCTTCTTTTGCATCTCCAGGTGTGGAATTTGGTTCAGCATCTTCATCGACAATCACAGGCACTGGCTCTTTTTCTAACAGAGCCTCTGCAAGTGCGCGCCCAACCAAGTTAACCTGCCATGGCCGAGCACCAAGAGTAAGAAGTGATTGCTCTACTGCCTCAACGTTTAATAGCTCGGTGGCTCCCTGTGGTGGACTCCAACAAATTCGGCGAACTAACTCTGGCGTAATTAAATTCTCCACAGGAATACTGTTCTCTTCAGAGATTTTCTCAAGGCTCATCCGCGCATGCGTCAGAGGTGCATATTTATCGGGGAATTTATCACGCCATAATTTAATCGGCGGCAAGGTATCGGCGTTTGTGCGCATCTGAGGCCACTCTTGTTCGGGTAATGCAACTGCCGTTGCAATACTTTCAAGCCATAGAGGTAAGTTTTCTAACCAGCGAGCTCGCAAGCCAAGAGGCCGCAACGCTTTTTCGAACTCTTTTTTTGTCGTAGGAGCTGCTATAGCTAACTCAACAATTGCATTGTCATTGAGAAGTTTTCCCTGAGCAACATCGCTTTGACTTGCAATTTTATCCCGAGCAATCCAAAGTGATCTAACGATTGCAAGTTGATCTCTACGTTTAATTTTATGCATCCCTGAAGTCCGTCGCCATGGATCAATACGAGGTGGCGATGGCGGTGCCAATAAAATTGAGGCGAACTCTTCCATAGCCCATGGAAGTTTTTTACTCTCCATCAAAATCTGATAAATCCGGTCACGAAGTTCCACAAGTAGCTCAACATCCAAAGCGGCATAAGTAAGCCAATTAGCAGGAAGCGGACGTACCGACCAATCAGCAGCACTATGTTCTTTTGCTAATGAGACTCCCATTAAAGATTCTAGAAGTGGTCCAAGTCCAACACGTGGTAACCCTGCAATTCGGCCGGCAAGCTCGGTGTCAAATAACAAAGTGGGATTGATTCCTATTTCACGAAGACAGGGAAGATCTTGAGTACTTGCATGCAAAATCACTTCATCCGTATTGAGCAGATCATTTAACTTCAGAAACAATGGATGGTTTATTCCAAAAGGTATGGGATCAATAAGGTGAAGACCTCCACCATTTCTTTTGATCTGAATCAAATATGCACGAGCGCTATATCTAAATCCTGAGGCGCGTTCAGCATCAACTGCGAAAGGGCCCGTTCCAAGGGACAACTGTTCTATTGCTTTTACAAGTCCTGATTCGGTATCGATAACTTCAGGTGTTCCCCCAGCAGGGGCTAATAGAGGAACAGCAACAATCTCTTCACTCATATTTAGTTGCGACGGTTGGATGTAATCGCAGAGACTCCTTCAGGGATGGGAGGCAATCCTGCTACATCACATATTAATCTGCACCAACTATCAATGTGATCGATTATCAAAGTTGGATGGGTAACAATTGGTGTCCATGAAGCACGGATCTCAATTTCGGCTTCATTTTTGCGCGGTGATAGTTTTCCAAACGAGGCACTGGTAACTCTTGTTACAGTCCCACTAGGTGAGTTGTATTCACATCCATTGTTTTGGAGGGATTCCAGAAACCAACTCCAACCAACTTCTGGCAGTAATGGATCTTCTTGCATGATTGGATCAACATCAGCACTAACGAAAGTCACGCATCGAAATTCGCCGTCCCAAGTGGCTTGACCACCAGGTTCGTGTAATAAAACAAATCGACCGTTTGCTATTTCATCTTCTTTTTCCCCAAGTAAACCGTTAGAAACGTCGGCAGAGAAAGCAAAAGCAAATGTTGCCAATTTTTGAGGCGCAGGAACTTCCGTAAGCATTACCTCAGATCTTGGTGTAAATGTACGGAGCTGATCAATTAATCGCTCAAATCCATTTGCATCCATGTTCTAAGGATAAAGATTACGGATAGGTTTTCATGGGAGGCGGGGCGGTAGGCTTTGACAATGGCCTCGTTACTAGCGCTTCTCTCTAGTGCACTATGGGGATCAGCGGATTTTTTCGCCGGTCGTATGAGCAAGAAGCATCATCCATTTGCTGTGTTGGGCTTTTCTCAGGTAATTGGATTATTTGTTGGCTTATTGATCTTGGTCATCTCTGGTAGTTGGCAAGGAAAAGTTCTGGGCTTTGATGGGTATTTAATTCCAGGTGCTCTTGCAGGCTTAGCTGGATACATTGGACTTGCATGTTTATATGAAGGATTATCCACTGGACGAATGGGAGTTGTTGCACCAATTAGTTCGATGAGTGCAGTCGTTCCTCTTGCATATGCATTAGCAACTGGGGATGCACTTTCAACAGTGGCCTTGGTTGGAGTATTCATTGCACTTGTTGGCGTCTTTTGCGCAAGTGGACCAGAACTTTCACAGGGAATGCCGATCAAACCTTTGTTGCTTGCATTAGGAGCAGCTGCAGGTTTTGGACTTTCGCTGACATTTATTGCTGTGGGTTCTGAGTCAAGCGCCTTATTGACCATGGTTTCGATGCGCGGTGCAACGTTTTTTGTAACAATCTCGATTGCGTTGAGGTTTAGAACAACTGGAAAATTTGGAAAGAAAGATCTTCCGCTCTTAATCTTTATCGGCGCAGCAGATTTCTTAGCAAATCTCTTACTTGGCGTGGCAACAACAAAGGGCTTGGTGTCTGTTGCAATGGTCTTTGGATCTCTTTATCCAATTGCTACTGCTCTTCTTGCCTTTAAATTTCTCAATGAGCGCCTGCACGCGGTGCAGTACGTTGGCATCGGTTTAGCTGTCGGCGGCGTCTCTTTGATATCAGCTTTTTAATGTTGATTTAATAGTTAGTTAGATGCAGAAAAAAACTGCGTATCCTCAATCTGTTGCATTTCTACGTGCTTGAATTTTGATAGGAGCAGCCGCCAGTCCAAAATGTTTTCACCGCCTATTACTTCGGTGACACTCAACTCTAGTTGATCGATTTTTTGATTTTCGACTAACTCCACAATCATCCTCACCCCACCTTCAATGAGAATATTCTCACCAAAGACTTTACGGGCTTTATCAATTGCCTCCCCAGGTGAACAGTTCCATAACTCAGAGTTCTCATTTTCAACCACTGGATTAATCGAACTCCGAGAACAAATAATGAGTGGAACAGGAGTCCGGGAATAAGGTTCATTTCTGGCAGTGTTTCCACCAATGATGATTACATCTACTTGGCGACGCCGGTTGAGAAAAGTTGTGCGATCGGCCGATGAACTAATGTTTCTAGAGGTAGCATCTTTAGTTGTTGAACCATCGCGACCGACTACCAAAGTTGCGATCGTGCTCATTGCTTAATTATCACCTAATCAAGTTCGATTCGGAACCGAACTTTAGGTTTAGAAGTAGCGTGCAGTTGAACTCCTGGGCTTGGGGGAGTTAATCTTGCTTATATGTTGAGCAATGAGGGCAAAGTTCTCTTTGTTACTAATGATTTTGGTCCTCGAGCCGGTGGCATTGAAACCTTCATTATTGGCCTGATAGAGCGAAGAGCGTTTGCAAGCACAATTGTTTACGCATCGGCGCAAGCAAATTCTCACGAGTATGATCAAATGTGGGAGAGAAAGTACGGAGTTAAAGTCATCCGTGATTCTTCAAGAATTTTGCTTCCGACCCCCAGAGTTGCCCGGCGTATTTCGGCGTTGATTAAAGCTGAAGAGATCTCAGTTGCCGCTTTTGGCGCGGCAGCTCCCTTGGGTCTACTGGCACATTCGATGAAGCGTTCTGGGATTGTTCGCATAGTTGCCTTAACTCACGGACATGAAGTCTGGTGGGCAAAGGTATTTCCATTTAATCTACTTCTGCGCAGAATAGGCACAGGTGTTGATTCACTTACTTATTTGGGTGAATACACACGTCAAATGATTTCGCGGCCACTGACTCAATCAGCGAAAAGCGCAATGATAAAAATTGCTCCCGGTATCGATACTGATCATTTCTCTCCGAGAAACTCTGACAATCTTCGCCAATCGCTTCAACTTAGCCAGAAAAAAGTTATTGTCTGTGTCGCACGATTGGTTCATCGAAAAGGTCAAGATAAATTAATTGACGCGATGCCTTCTATTCTAAAATCTATTTCAAATGCTCACCTACTCATTGTCGGACAGGGTCCTTACCAATCAAAATTAGTAAAGCGAGTAAAGAAACTGGGCCTCGAAGAGAGCGTAACTTTCGTAGGACGGATCAATTATGAACAATTACCAGAATATATCTGCGCCGGTGATCTATTTGCGATGCCATCACGATCTCGCTTTGGCGGATTAGAGGTAGAAGGTTTAGGAATTGCATATTTAGAGGCAAGTGCATGCGGACTGCCAGTGATAGCAGGCTCCTCGGGCGGGGCACCAGATGCGGTAGTTGATGGAAAATCTGGAGAAGTTGTTAACGGCACTGACATCACTGCAATAGCCCATGCGGTTATTAAATTTCTTCGAGATCCTGAAGGTTCACAGCAAATGGGCCAATTTGGTCGCAACTGGGTTGTGGAAAAATGGCGCTGGGAGATTTGGTCACAGGCCTTCGAGCGTTTACTGAAGCAGTAATCCATTTTCCCGTGCGTAGTTAAGTGCACTAACGCGGTTTTCGACATTTAGTTTTCTAAAAATAGAACCTATGTGGGACTTAACAGTGGATTGACTAAGAAATAGTTGCTGCGCAATTTCTTGATTACTTAAGCCAAATGAGATTTTCATCAATACATCAATCTCTCTAGCAGTTAGCAAAGGCACAGCAGAGTGCGGCAGCGAACTCAAACCCTTAGAAGAAAATCCAGAGGGAGAGGATATGCAGTGCTGGATCGCGGCAATGATTTCAGAGACAGGTGCGCTCTTTACTACAAAACTATTTGCACCTGATTTCATGGCTGCTATAACGAACTCAGAGCCGGAATTGAGAGTGAGTATTACTATGCCTATTTCTTGTGAGATGGATCGAATCCACCGGACTACTTCAAAACCAGATCCATCAGGCAGATTTAAGTCAATAATGACAACATCTGGATTGGTGTGTGCAATTTGCGCAATTGCTTCGGCAACTGTTCCAACCGAGCCAACCACTTGGAAACTGGCTAAAGCAAAGGCATTGGACAGTCCTTCGCGAACGATTGCATGATCATCAACTATCAAAACTCGTATCATTTTTGTCCAATGGAATGTTTATTACAATCCTTGTCCCATTTTGATCTGATTCAATAAGGGTTTCCCCATGCAAAGCTTTTACTCTTTCCTGTATCCCGGCAAGCCCAAAAGATCCCTTTTTCTCAATGGCTCCACCTATTCCATTGTCAGCAACAGTTATTGATACGGCTGTAGCTTTTGAGTGCTGTTCTACATTTCGTAAGATCTCGCTAAACACTCGATTTAGTTCATAAGAGTATGTGGGAGTGAAGCTGATCTGACTTGGACCAAGTTCTCGCAGCCGGTGAATCTCA
>JBIIGW010000107.1:0-3159 GCA_044236295.1 Candidatus Planktophila sp. | reverse complement strand
AGATAGAGAGGAAGAATGGGCTCTTTAGCGCGCTTTTCCCAGAATAAAAACATTACAGCCAAGATCAAACCTGCAATTAAATATCCAACGGTCCTTGGATCTGTCCAACCATTTTGTGGACCAAAGACTGCAGTTGAAAGTAGAACCAGTGTTACAGCACTGACCATTAACAATGCACCTAAGTAGTCAATCGAATGCTCACGCTTAACTTTAGGAATATGCAGAACAGCAGAAGTTACAATTAAGGAAGCAATTCCAATGGGTAGATTGATATAGAAAATCCAACGCCATCCTGTAACCCCAAAGATCTCTCCACGGTCCGAGAAAAACCCACCGAGTAATGGACCTGCAACTGATGAAAGTCCCCAAACCGCACCAAAATAACCTTGGTAGCGCCCACGTTCGCGTGGAGAAACAATGTCTCCAATAATCACAAAAGTAAGAGCCATTAATCCACCGGCACCTAAACCTTGAAGAGCGCGAAATGCAATCAGCTGCTCCATATTTTGAGAGGCGCCAGCCAAGAATGACCCAACAAGAAATGTGACGATAGCAAACTGAAAAACTATTCGGCGGCCATAGATGTCAGAGATTTTTCCATATAAAGGAGTCGATGCAGTTGAAGTCAAAAGATATGCGGTAACGACCCAGGTGTAATGATTTAATCCATCAAACTCTTCAACGATGCTCTTTAGGGCAGTTGAAACGATGGTTTGATCAAGAGCTGCAAGGAGCATTCCAGTCATTAAGCCACCGAGAATCACCATAATCTCTTTATGTGTGAAGTTTTTTGGTGTCATTGGTAATGATTTGTTATTGCTCATTTTGGTAAGGTTACTCCGTGAAGACAGTAGAAGCCAAACACCTCGTAAAAACCTATCGAAATGGTGAAGTTAAGGCACTTAATGATCTTTCATTAGATGTCGAAGAAGGAACTGTTTTAGGTGTTTTAGGTCCAAACGGTGCTGGAAAAACTACAACTGTTCGAATTCTTGCAACACTATTAAAGCCAGATTCTGGATCGGCAACAGTTGCAGGTATTGATGTAATTAAGAACCCCGAAAAAGTTCGCGAAGTTATTGGACTATCTGGTCAGTATGCAGCCGTTGATGAGACATTAACTGGCTGGGATAACTTAGTGATGTTTGGGCGTTTGTATCATTTGGGTTACAAGAAATCTGTTGATCGTGCCAATGAGCTATTGGAACGCTTTGATTTGGTAGAGGCAGCCAAACGACCTATCACCACATATTCAGGTGGAATGCGCCGTCGGCTAGACCTGGCTGCATCTCTGATCGTTAGACCAAAAGTTTTGTTTTTAGATGAACCAACAACTGGTTTGGATCCTCGTGGTCGCCAAGATATGTGGAGCGTTATTCAAGAGCTTGTAACAGGTGGCGTAACAGTTCTATTGACCACACAGTATCTTGAAGAGGCCGATCAACTGGCAGATGACATTGCTGTAATTGATCGGGGAACTGTAATTGCCAGAGGAACTTCTGATGCGTTAAAGACTCAAGTTGGCGGGGAAAAGTTAGAGATCACTGTAGACAATGCTGACATTGCAAAAACTCAAGAGATCGTGACTCGGGTTAGCGGACATAGTGCATATGTAAATACAAGAACTGTTAGCGCACCTGTTGTAAATGGCTCAAAGGATTTGTTGGAGGCTTTGCGCGCCCTAGATGATGCCAAAATTCATCCACTAGATATTGGTTTAAGGCGTCCATCTCTAGACGATGTGTTTTTATCTTTGACAGGGCACGTTGCAGAAGAGATCAGCGCAGAACCTGCCACACCAAAGAAAGGGCGAAAGAAATGAATCACGCCATAAGTGATGCTCTTGTCATTACCAAACGCCAACTTTTGCAGCTCTCACGTGTACCTGAGGTGCTTATTTTCTCAACCATTCAGCCAGTGATGTTTGTTCTTTTGTTTCGTTACGTTTTTGGCGGATCAATTGATACAGGCCAGCCTGGTGGATATGTGCAGTTATTGATGCCTGGAATATTTGTTCAGACCGTTGCCTTTACCCTTGTAGCAACCGCGGCAGGCTTGGCAGAAGATATGAAAAAGGGATTGATCGATCGCTTTAGGTCGCTACCAATTTCTCGTGGCGCAGTAGTAATTGGCCGAACTCTTGGCGATGCACTCCTAAATATCTTGGTGCTGGCGATTATGGCCACAACTGGATACGTGGTTGGTTGGCGTCCAACTTCAGGGATATTTCAGATCACTCTTGCATTCTTATTTCTATTTATGTTTGGTTACGCTCTCTCCTGGATCGGCATATTTGTCGGACTATCGATAAAGGATGCAAGGACCGTACAAAATGTTGGATTTATTGTGACTTTCCCACTTACTTTCCTATCGAATGCATTTGCACCAACAACAGGTATGCCACGAGTACTTCAGTACTTTGCAGAATGGAATCCAGTTTCATCTATGGTTGCAGCCTGTCGTCAGCTCTTTGGATTAGAAAATCAATTTGGCGCCACTGCTAACTCTTGGCCAAGCCAAAACCCATTAGCTACATCTTTGATTTATATGGCCTTGTTAATGCTGATCTTTATTCCACTGAGTATTCGCAAGTATAAAAATACTTCTGCTTGATCTCTGCTTGATCTCTGCTTGATCGCTGCTTAATTTCTGTTATCAGATAGAGGCAGTTAAGTTAGGCATAAAATTCAGCGTCAACGATTTCAACTGCAATCTCGCGACCATTTGGCGCCGTGTAACTAACTTTCATTCCTATTTCGGCGCCAAGTACTGCAGCACCTAACGGTGAATTTTCGCTGTAGACATCTAAGTCACCTGATGAAATCTCGCGAGATCCAAGCAAGAACTTCATTTCATCTCCGGCGATAATCGCCGTTACAACCATTCCTGATCCAACTTTTCCATCCGCGCTTGCTGGTGGTGTTCCGATATGAGCAGTCTCTAACATTTGCTTTAGTTGGCGAATACGGGCTTCCATTTTGCCTTGTTCATCACGTGCTGCGTGATAGCCGCCATTTTCCTTTAAATCACCCTCTGCGCGAGCAGCTTCAATCTTTGCAGTGATCTCTTTGCGACCCGGACCTTCGAGGAAGGTGAGTTCACTTTGCAAGCGATCAGCTGCTTCTTGAGTAAGCCATGTCTGCGTCATAAGGTCTAACG
>JBIIGW010000020.1:0-12114 GCA_044236295.1 Candidatus Planktophila sp. | reverse complement strand
GTGCGATCTGTTCATCGCTTCGGCCAGTAAGACGAAGATATCTAAGAGTTTCATCATCTATCGGAAAGATTGCGCACGTTGAACCGTACTCAGGACTCATATTTCCGATTGTTGTGCGATTAGCCATTGGAACTGAGGCAACGCCTGGGCCGAAGAACTCGACAAACTTTCCTACAACCCCGACCTTACGCAAAATCTCTGTGATAGTTAAAGCCATATCAGTTGCTGTTGTTCCTAGAGGAAGTTGGCCAGTTAACTTAAAGCCAACAACTTTTGGAATCAGCATAGAAACTGGTTGTCCTAACAATGCGGCTTCGGCCTCAATACCGCCAACTCCCCAGCCCAATACTCCCAAACCATTAACCATCGTTGTGTGAGAATCTGTACCAACGACCGTGTCTGGATAAGCTCGCACCACGCCTTCGACAGTTCGAACCATAACTACCCGAGCTAAGTATTCGATGTTTACTTGATGAACAATTCCTGTACCTGGTGGAACTACTTTGAACTCATCAAATGCACTTTGTCCCCAGCGCAAAAATCTATATCTCTCTTGATTTCGCTCATATTCAATATCTGTGTTCTGTTCGAAAGAATCTTTTGTCCCAAATTTATCTGCAATGACAGAGTGATCAATTACTAGCTCTGCAGGTGCGAGTGGATTGACCTTGGAAGGATCGCCGCCCAACTCCACAATTGCCTCACGCATAGTTGCAAGGTCTACAACGCAAGGAACGCCCGTGAAATCCTGCATTACTACTCGTGCAGGGGTAAATTGAATCTCAGTGTCTGGCTCGATTGTTGGATCCCAATTAGCCAAGGCCTTAATGTGCGCCTGAGTGATGTTGGCACCATCTTCTGTACGCAGAAGGTTTTCCAGAAGGACTTTCAAGCTAAAGGGAAGATTGGATGCCCCTTCGATGGCTGAGATATCAAAAATCTCAAAACTCTTGCCCGCAACTTCCAAGTTTTTCTTTGCGTTAAAAGAGTTTTTACTCACCCGTGCACCCCTTAAATTCTTTGATTACCTGCGCTCAAGATACATCAGTCTGAGCGTACAGAGCAACACATTCGATGTGATGTGTCATTGGAAAGAGATCAAAAGCACGAATTTTTACGAGAGAAAAACTGTGATGTGCAAGATAGGCAGTGTCCCTAGCTAGTGCCGCCGGATCACAGGCAACATAAACTATTGAACGTGGTCCGAGTCGTGCTATTTGAGCAACAACCTCTTTACCTGCACCATCTCTTGGTGGATCCAAAACAATTACATCGGCAGATGAAATTCGCGGTAAATGTTTCGCCACATCACCAGTGATGATCTCCACGTTGGAATATGAAAGAAAATTTCTTGCCGCATCATTGGTTGCTGCTTTACTACCTTCAATTAAATCAACATGTCCACTCTCGCCAATTACATCTATGACTGCAGCGGTGAAAAGTCCAGCGCCTCCATAGAGATCTAATACATGATCCCCATCCTTAAAGCCTCCAAAATCCAGAACTGTCTTAGTTAAAATCTCTGGTGCTTTTTTGTGGCTCTGCCAAAATGATTCATGGCTAACTTCCAAGGTTTTGTCTAGTACTTTTTCATGCAATACAGCTGGACCTTCCGTAATCCGCGCTCGCTCTTTGCCGATGGTGCTGGCCAATGCAATAGTCCTTTCACCCGTATTTGAGGCGCTTATTTCGACGCGAAAATCAGGCTTAAGGGATTTTTGCGATAACTCATGGATTCCAACTGCATCTAGGCAAATATTGCAATCTGTAACGGGCACAACCGTGTGTGATCGAGATTTATAGAAGCCCAATTTTCCATCTTTGTTTGTTGTAGCAATAGCACGAGTGCGCCATTTTGAGCTTTCCCCGACCTTTTCAACTTCGACGGTTAGGTCCATCTTTGCAATTCGAGCAAACTGTTCTGTAATCACTTGTGACTTTAATGTGCGTTGATGTGCCTCTGAGATATGCTGAAAATCGCATCCTCCACAACCATTTGGATGAGAAAAAGAACATGGTGGAACAACTCGAAACTCCGACGGAGTATTAATCGAAACAACATCGCCGCGATTAAAACTTGCGCCCACACTTGTTAGTTCGATCGTGCAGGTCTCGCCCTCAATGGCATGGCGAACGAAAATCACTGCTCCGTTATGACGGGCAATGAAGTGGCCTCCATGGGCAACTTTTTCAATTGTGACCTCAATACGGTCTCCAACTTTTAGGGCGGGGGGCTGCTCTGATGCCATAGATACAAGCCTATGGGTGTAAGTTGTACCTTGTGCACGTAGTCATCATGGGTTGCGGTCGAGTTGGATCATCTCTGGCCACTGAATTAGAGGCCGCAGGACACACTGTTGCTGTAATCGACCAGGTCCGTGAAGCATTTCGACGTTTAGGACCAGATTTTAAAGGACGCACCGTCACTGGAGTTGGTTTTGATCGTGATAATTTGATTGAAGCAGGTATTCAAGAGGCCGATGCATTTGCTGCGGTAAGTAATGGTGATAATTCCAATATTTTGGCAGCCAGGGTCGCACGTGAGACTTACGGTGTCCAAAATGTTGTTGCGAGAATTTATGATCCAGGCAGAGCCGAGATCTACCAACGACTTGGAATTCCAACTGTTGCAACAGTTCTGTGGACCACAGATCAGATTCTCCGCCGTTTGACGCCGGAAGGTTCGCGCTCTGAATGGCGAGATGCCACAGGAACTCTTCAACTCTATGAAGTAAATCCAAATACACAGTGGTATGGACGTCCAATTTTACTGATTGATGAATTAACACCAGCTCGCATAGCATTCATTACCCGTTTAGGTGAAGCGATAATTCCAAACACGCATACCGTTTTACAAGAGGGTGATCTCGTTCATGTGATGGTTGCAGATGCTGATCTTGAACGCACGCAACAGATTCTTGCTCAAACTCCAGAGGCGGAACGCTCATGAGAATTGCTATCGCCGGTGCAGGAAATGTTGGACGTGCTATCGCTCGAGAACTCTTAGATAACGGCCATCAAGTTTTACTCATTGAAAAAGATCCAAAAGCCTTGAAGATAGAAAGCGTCCCGGATGCAGAGTGGCTGATGGCAGATGCCTGCGAGATAACCGCACTTGATGCCGCTCATCTAGATACATGCCAGGTATTGGTAGCAGCTACGGGAGATGACAAAGCAAATCTTGTGACATCTTTACTTGGAAAGACTGAGTACGGCGTACCAAGAGTTGTGGCAAGAATTAATCACCCAAAAAATGAATGGCTCTTTGACACTTCTTGGGGTGTAGATGTTGCAGTGTCAACACCAAGAATTATCTCGGCATTAGTGGAAGAGGCAGTAACTGTTGGTGATGTCGTACGACTCTTCTCATTTAGAAAAGGCCAGGCAAATCTTGTGGAGCTGACTCTGCCAGATGGTTCTGCTTGCATTGGTAAGACTGTCGATGAAATCGAATTACCGGAGAACGCTGCAATTGCGGCAATTGTCCGTGATGGTCAAGTTATTACGGCTAAAGCTCACGATGTATTCGTGGCTGGCGATGAACTTCTCTTTGTTGCTTCAGCCGATGCCGAAGCCCAAATCAAAGCTTGCTTTATCTCTTAGATCTATTCTTTGGCTTTATTGTCTATCGGTGGTTCGGATCGAATAATCAACCAAGAACCATAGGCAGCGGCAAAAAACAACGGGTATCCCATAGCAAGGTTTACCGTCCCTAATAGATTTACGTTGCCACTTTTATAAATTGGATATTGAATGGCAATGCGTGAAAAGAATAAAGCTACCCACAACCAACTAGCTTTGATGTACATCTTTTTACGTCGTGGGTTATTTCTCCATGTGAAGTTTTCCCCTAGTAATGGTCCAAGAACAAGGCCCAAAATTGGCCATCCCACTAAGTTCGCAATTAGATAAACGGTTCCATACCCCAAATTTGTCAGCAGTTTTGGAATATAGAAATCAGTTGCATTCCCGCTTCGGTTAGCAAAGTAGGCACAAATCAAGACTCCTATAACGCCAGAAATTGAGTGTTGAATAGTGTCTTTGCGAATCAATCTCCAAATTGCAAGGATTATTGCCAGTGATAATGAAGCCCAGATTGCACCTTGAAGATCTTGATTTATGTTAAAAACAATCAGGAAAACCACTGCTGGTAATCCTGAATCAATTAAACCTTTTTTACCGCCCAAAGCATTTATAACTTTGTCACGATCTTGACCATGTTGGTTCATGAGCGCCCCGTCGATCCAAAGCCGCCTGTGCCTCTGTCTGATCCTGGAAGGTGTTCAACTTCGGTGAAAACTGCACGCTCTACTTTTTGAATTACCAGTTGCGCAATCCGATCACCTTTTTTAAAGGTAACTGATTCGGTTGGGTCGTGATTAATCAGTATGCATGAAAGTTCGCCCCGATAACCTGCATCGACTGTGCCTGGAGCATTAACCATTGTTACACCGTGTTTGATTGCAAGTCCCGAGCGAGGATGTACCAAGGCAACATATCCATCGGGAAGTGCGATTGAAATACCAGTCGGAACGAGTGCGCGCTCCCCTGGCTTTAAAACGATGTCTACGCGAGTAGTTATGTCAGCCCCAGCATCGCCGGGCTTGGAATAAGTAGGCATTGGAACGCTTGGATCAAGGCGCGTAATGAGAACTTCAACACCTTTCATATCAAGGATTAATCTCGAAATTTGGATCAACAAAAGTTAAAAGTTCAGGGGTTTTTGCTAACTCTTCAAAATAACCATCCGGTGCATTGTTAATAAAATGCTCCATAGGAACAATTATAAAGAGAGCTGACGCCCGAACAGCAATTTCACCTTCCGGAGAATTCAAGCGACCAACTGCCGATGTATAAACTTTTCGACCGTGTTGTCCTGTGATCTCAGCAGCAATGTGAAGAGTGGTTCCTATTGGTACTGGAATCAGAAAATCTGTTTCTAAGCGACCAGTTACTGCTGGTGAGCGGATTAGCCACATCAATTTGCCTAAGGATTCATCAAAGGCAAGTGAGAGCAATCCACCGTGAGCTAATCCAGGAGCTCCTTGGTGATTTTCAGTAACTGTAAAAGTTGCTGTGATATTGACGCCTTCTCCAGAGTAAGCAACTAAACGCAACCCTGTCGGATGTAAATGCCCACAACCAAAACAATGTCCAAAGTGTGAAGGAATTTTTGTCCCCACTGGCGGTGCTAGGGGGTGACGCTCTGGAATTATCGAGCCTTCGGGTGGAACGGTGCTTGCTACTCTGCCCATGGATAAAGATTAGCGCGTGATTATCCGATACGGTAACACCCATGCGATATAGAGAAGTGATACGTACGCCACTTTGGCTTCTAGCCATAATTTACTTCTTTTTTCTCTCTCTTGTTATCTCTATTTGGGCTGCCTTAGGAAATAACTCAGCATTAGTGTCTTTGGTAGTACTTTCGCTGGCATTGATCGCCATATACATAAAATCTGGGCTGAAAATTGAAGTTAGTGGCGCGGAGATACGTGTTGGACGCGCACATCTGCAGCGTGAATTTATTGGTGAGATTATTGCTTTAGATAATCAAAATCTTAAAAGAATCCGAACTAGAGATGCCAATCCTGCTGCGTATCTAGCGATTAGATTCTGGTCGCCACGGGCCATTCAACTTTTCGTCAATGACACAAGAGATGCAACTCCGTATTGGCTGATTTCTACTTCACAACCTGAAAAACTTCTTACTGCTCTAAAAGATTTAAAGAGTTAATTACACTCTTTACAAACAGCTTTTGCACCTTCACCTTTGGCTAACTGGGAAATGTGATGCACTAAGAAACAGCGTGAGCAAGTGAATTCATTAACTTGCTTTGGTACAACTCTTACTGCGAGCTCTTCTCCTGAAAGATCGGCGCCTGGGAGTTCAAGATTTTCAGCTGCTTCAGCTTCATCAACATCGATCTGGCCAGATTGAGCATCAACTCGCTTTGCCTTTAACTCTTCAAGAGACTCCTCATGAAGTTCCTCATCGGTTTTTCTGGGTGTGTCGTAATCAGTTGCCATTGCTCTCACCACCTTTTCGATTCTTCGTCGTTTTCTGGATATCTCTCTGCGGGCGCATCATGGCGCATTTAACACCATCTATTTGTTACAACACGCCACAATCTCTGGTTATTCCTGAACTTGGCCAGATTTTTCGATCCTTTGGGCCAGGCCCGCATCTACGCGAGCGTGGATCGCGGTTCCCTCTGCAACATATGCTTCTGAGAAAATCTCGCCAGACTCATGTATCGCGTGCACCAGGTCTCCCCTGTCATAAGGAATCACCACTGTAACTTCCACGGAAGGACGAGGTAGAGAGCTTTCAATTGCGTGCAGTAAACCTTCAATGCCAAAGCCAGTTCGAACTGAAAAAGCATAGCTATTTGGCTCCTTGCGCAAAATCTCCATCACTATGTTTGGATCAGCAATATCAACTTTATTTATGGCAATAATCTCAGGAATCTCCTTGCCACCGATCTCATCTATAACTAATCGAACTGCTTTTATCTGCTCGAAAGGATTTGGGTGAGAACCATCAACTACGTGGACAATTAAATCTGATTGAGAGACCTCTTCCAAGGTTGACTTAAATGCATCGATAAGTTGGTGTGGAAGGTGGCGAACAAATCCGACGGTGTCACTTAATGTATATATCCGACCATCATGGGTCTGTGTTTTTCGAACAGTTGGATCCAATGTGGCAAATAGTGCATTCTCGACCAATACGCCAGCATTAGTAAGTTTATTGAGTAGCGAAGATTTACCAGCATTTGTATATCCAGCGATTGCAACCGAAGGAATATTGTTCCTGCGACGTTCCTGTCTTTTTGTATCACGAGCAGTCTTCATCTCGGCAATTTCGCCGCGAAGCTTTGCCATTTTGTCGCGGATTCTGCGGCGATCCGTTTCAATCTTAGTTTCACCAGGTCCACGACCACCTATACCGGCACCGCCTGCTGCTCGACCACCAACCTGACGTGAGAGTGAATCACCCCAACCACGAAGTCTTGGAAGCAAGTAAGCAATCTGTGCTAATTCAACCTGGGCTTTACCTTCTTTGCTTTTTGCATGCTGGGCGAAAATATCTAAGATCAATGCAGTTCGGTCAACAACTTTAACTTTCAACTTATCTTCTAGCTGACGAAGCTGAGAAGGAGATAGCTCACCATCGCAAACAACTGTGTCCGCACCAGTTGAAACAACAACGCTTTTTAGTTCGATCACTTTTCCTGAACCGATATAGGTAGCCGGATCTGGCTTATCGCGACGTTGAATCAATCCTTCAAGAACCTCGGATCCAGCAGTCTCGGCCAAAGCTTTTAACTCTGCTAAAGAGTTCTCCGCATCGGCAATAGTTCCCTCAGTCCAAACTCCCACGAGTACGACGCGTTCTAGTTGGAGCTGGCGATACTCAGCCTCAGAAATATCTTGAAGTTCGGTTGAAAATCCTTTAACACGGCGAAGTGCATTGCGCTCTGAAAGTTCTTGCGATTGATCGATTGTTTCATCTTCTTCGGCAGCATCAAACTCTGCAGCTACTCGGGCACTTTCTAGTAGAAGTTTTTCAAACTCATGATCAAATTCATCATCTAAGTGAGCATCCTTCTTTTCATCAAAATCTTTACTCAATGAGGAACCTAGAGATATCTACATCCTTGACTAAGACTGCAGGTCCTATCAAAGTGGCATTAGAGTGCCCATCAATTGATACTTCTAAACGGCCCCCAGGTGGATTAATGATCCATGTTGAAGGAAGCTTTTTATTGGAATGTATCGTGGCCGCTAATGCAACTGCACAGGTTCCGGTTCCACATGACTGTGTTTCACCAGATCCTCTTTCATATACCCTCATCAAAATCTCATTCTCACTTATAATTTGGACGAACTCGACATTTACACCTTCTGGATAAGAGTCTTTAGGGCGAACCACTGGCGGCTCTTGCAACGGCCCCACATCATTGATGTCATCAACAAAGACCACGGCGTGAGGATTTCCAACACTGATGTTATATCCGTTCCAGATTTTTCCATTTACAGCAGCAGTAATGCTCTCGCCTTCATCACTTACTTGGCCCATATTGACCGAGATGTCATCTGTTAGTGGAACACGAAGATGCTTAACTCCATCTCTTGTGTCGATTGCAAAAATACCTTCAGGCTGATGTCCGCGTTCGACTAAATAGCGAGCCATCACTCGTATACCGTTGCCACACATCTCTGCAATGGATCCGTCGGCATTGCGATAATCCATAAACCATTTCTCGTTCCGCTTAATGATTCGAATGAGCCCATCGGCTCCAATTCCATTCTCACGCTCGCAAATGGCAGCTGTCTGAGAAGTAGTTATTGAATGCTCATCTAAGGGGTCAAAGACTAGAACAAAGTCGTTGTGCGTCCCATGCCCATATGTTGCAATCATGTAGATGAGTTTAACGAATTAAGAATGCGTTCGATTCGATTTTGTATTGGTGAGATCCAGATAATTCGTTCATCTCTAGAAAACCAGGTTTCCTGTCTGCGCGCATACTGGCGAGTTGCACGCTTGGTTTCTTCAACGGCCTCATCTTCCGAGATTTTCCCCTCTTTAAAGGCAATGACTTGTGAATATCCCAAGGCTTTTTGAGCTGTTGTTCCGCGAGTAATGCCAGATTGCATCAAAGACTCAACCTCTGCAACAAAGCCGTCCTGCCACATTTTTTCAACACGCGCAGAAATTTTCTCACCTAGAAGTTCACGGTCCATTACTAAGCCAAATTGCTGGGCTTCTGGGTATTTTGTACTTTCTTTTCTAGGTAAGTTAGCAGTAAAAGGTTTACCAGTAATCTTTATTACTTCAAGAGCGCGAATTACTCTTCTAGAGTTTGCTTTGTCTATAGCTAAGGCTGCAGCCGGATCCAACTTCTCCAATCTTTCAAAGAGTGGTCCTATTCCCTTTGTTGCATACTCAAGTTCTAGTTCTGCTCGAACTACAGGATCTGTGTCTGGAAAATTCAAATCATCCAAAATTGCTTTGATATAGAGTCCGGTTCCACCAACAATGATTGCGCTTTTATTCCGAGAGTGAATCTCTGCAATTTTCTCGCGAGCTTTTTCCTGATACCAGGCAACGTTTGCATCTTCTGTAACATCCAATAAATCCATTAAATGGTGTGGGACGCCTTGTCTTTCCTCAAGGGAGATCTTTGCTGTGCCAATATCCATACCTTTATATAACTGCATGGAATCTGCATTAATTACTTCACCGTCCATCTCCTGTGCTAATGCAACTGCAAGATCACTCTTTCCGGTAGCAGTTGCGCCGCAAATGACAATCACATTCATTTTTTCACCGATTTTTTAAGGGTGGGAATACCAAGCATCGTGGCCGAACTTCCCTTGCTTTCAATTCGATCTTGATGCGCCTGCGCCCCTCTCGTCTGTCTGACAGAGAGAGCATCTCCAATTAAGTAATGCGCCGAAGCCTGCGTGATCTTCACAGTTACTTCATCACCCGGTCTAGCCAAAGTGGTGTTATCGAAATGAACAAGGCGAAAATCTTCACTGCGTCCAGTTAAACGAGACTGCGCTTCATCCCTGCGACCTTCATAGTCTCCGACTAAGACTTTATGAATTGAGCCAATACTTTCTTGATTGACTGAAAGAGATATCTCCTGCTGATGATTATGAAGGCGTGTATATCTTTCGCCCACTACTTTTTCGCTTACTTGATCGGGCATTGTTGCCGCAGGAGTTCCTGGGCGTTTTGAATACTGATATGTATACGCGGCAGCAAATCGTGCTTGCGTGCATAGATCTAATGTTTGTTGAAAATCCTCTTCACTTTCTCCGGGAAATCCAACGATGATGTCAGTTGTAATCATTGCTTGAGGCATTGCTGTGCGCACTCGATCTATAATTCCCAGGTATCTGTCGCTTCGATAAGAACGTCTCATCTGTTGCAAAATTCGATCAGAACCCGACTGAAGGGGCATGTGCAAGTGCGGCATTACATTGGATGTTTGTGCCATTGCATCAATGACATCATCTGTGAAATCTCTAGGGTGTGGAGACATAAAGCGAACGCGCTCCAAGCCATCAATCTGGCCACAAGAGCGCAAAAGATTTGCAAAGGCGCCGCGATCTGAAAAGTCCACACCGTAGGCATTTACATTTTGACCCAAGAGGGTAATCTCAATAACTCCTTGATCGACCAAGGCTTTGACTTCATTGAGAATATCTTCTGCACTTCTATCTTTTTCAATACCGCGAAGAGTTGGGACAATACAAAAAGTGCATGTGTTGTTGCACCCCACAGAGACTGATACCCATGATGAAAAAGCTGAAAGCCGGCGTGCTGGCAATGTTGAAGGGAAATGCTCCAGCGCTTCCAAAATCTCTATCTGAGACTCTTCTTCAATTCGAGCACGCTCCAAGAGCACAGGCAGTGAACCAACGTTGTGAGTGCCAAATACGACATCAACATATGGAGCTTTTTTGATAATTGTGGCTTGGTCTTTCTGGGCAAGACAACCTCCAACAGCAATTTGCATATGGGGGTTTGCCTTTTTTATTGGTGCCAGAAAGCTCAAATTTCCATACAGTTTATTGTCAGCATTTTCTCGAACCGCGCAGGTGTTGAACACAACTAAATCTGCTTGTTCTCCTTCAGTTACAGGAACGTAGCCTGCTTCATCTAATAGTCCAGCAATGCGCTCTGAATCATGGACATTCATCTGACAGCCGTAGGTTTCAACAAGATAGGAACGGGTCATGGCAGCTTATTTTCTATTTTTCTGCACATACTGCTAACTCTACTTGC
The DNA here is from genome assembly GCA_044236295.1 of Candidatus Planktophila sp. Lineage (GTDB taxonomy): Bacteria > Actinomycetota > Actinomycetes > Nanopelagicales > Nanopelagicaceae > Planktophila. Next base: position 1,307 of record JBIIGW010000020.1, on the reverse strand, counting down.
TCGAATAGTTTTCATTAATGTGAATTGCTAACGATTCTTTTTTGCGCGCTCAGCGGCTTGCTCTGAACGCCATTTTTCAATTTCCTTGTGATTTCCACCAAGCAAGACATCAGGTACCTGTAAATCACGCCAGTTAGCTGGCTTAGTGAAATTAGGATATTCAAGGTAGCCCTCATCATTGTGAGACTCCTGAGCTAGTGATTCAGGATTTCCAAGAACTCCGGGAATCAATCGAGTAATTGCCTCAATCATCACTAGCGCTGCTACCTCACCACCACCTAATACATAGTCACCAATAGAAACTTCATGTACTCGATGCCCTTTGTTTTCATAGTGCATACGAACGCGATCATCTATACCTTCATATCGCCCGCATGCGAAAACAAGGTGTGACGCATGAGAAAACTTTGCAGCCATAGGCTGATCAAAACGCTTTCCTGCTGGTGTAAGAATAATCAGATCAGAATCTTGATTCATTAATGGATCTAAAGCCTGCCCCCATATTTCAGGCAGCATCACCATTCCGGCTCCGCCCCCGTAAGGTGTGTCATCGACAGCATGGTGATTATCAGTTGCCTTTGATCTCAAGTCATGAACATAAATATTTAGAATTCCTTGATCTTGAGCTTTCCCAAGCAGGGAGAGTTGGAGTGGAGCTAAGTACTCCGGAAAGATCGTAACTACATCAATTTTCATCTATTCTCGCCCCGTTAGAGCTGGTGGAATTACTGTAATTTTCTTGTTTGTAATATCAACCGTTGGCACTAATTGATGGACAAAAGGAATCAGCTGTTCACCTTCATCGGTCTTTATCGCCAGCAAATCCTGTCCAGGAAGATTAATGACATCAGTTACTTCACCAAAAACTTCGCCGCTTTCAAGTATCACTTGGCATCCCACAAGTTGAAGGATGTGATACTCATCTGCCACATCACTAGTTTCATTGATATCTACTTCTGCATACAAAAGAGTATTTCGAAGTTTTTCAATCGCACTGCGATCAGCAAATCCAGCAAAGCCGAGCAATAGAATTCCATTGTGAACCCGACCAGAGATTATTGTGAGATCTCCATGGGTATCTGTTGAAACTTGATTGCCGATAGCAAAACGGCGATCGGGTTCATCAGTGCGAACCTCAACCGTTGCTTCGCCAAGAATTCCGTGAGCACGACCGATTCGCCCCACGAGAAGGCGCATTGTTATCTGGTTTCGTCGGTCTCGATGAGATCGACGCGCACTGTACGACCTGCGAGCGCACTTACAACGGTGCGAAGCGCCTTTGCAGTACGACCATTTCGGCCAATAAC